>JBBSQD010000010.1:0-51000 GCA_038258185.1 Aggregatilineales bacterium
AGTCGATATACACCGCGACATTCTTGGTCTGGATACCCAGCAGTGATTCAAGCGGCTGGAAGATCACCGAATCGGCAAATTCCGTCCCCTCGACCACATTGTCCGACCCCCACACACGGATGCGCGCACTGCGTGTGATTTTCACGCGCCGGATCAGCGGGATCATATCGGTACTGGCGGTCGCCAGAATCAGTTCATCCACCGGGTCAGGGTCAAACGAGAAATAATGCAGAATGAGCGCATCAGCCAGACTGGCACGATGCGGCATGTCAAAGATCTCGTAACCAGCGGCCTTAAACACACGTTGAGCGTTAGCAGCCGACGTGGCCGTTTTACCCTTATGAGTTTCCCAGTTGGCCACTGCAATAGCTTTCAGGCGGTCTGCACTCATCAGACCAGCTGCCAGCGCCGCTCCACCGCGTAATCCTACCGCCAGTTCCTGTAAATCTACGGAGATGCCTCGACGGTGGAACTGTTCCAGTAAGTCATCTACATCAACTACTAAATAAGCTGCCATATTCTTTCCTAAAAACGCATACCACCTCCCCTGCGGGTCAGGTGGTAAAGTATCATTCCATCATGAGAATAGTATCAAAGTGGACTTAAAATGATGGAGCGTAAAATATAATCAATAAATAAAATTTTACTGCGTTTTGTATCTTTAACCCGTAAACTTATTTGATCAATTGTAACAAACACAGGTAACCATATCAACAGTTGGGTAAACAAAGTACAACACAGATTGTATTATACTACAACTAGTTACATTATAGATACTTTTGTGCTACCACACCTGCTGGAATTTTTCCACAATTTTTGGCTAAAATAGCCAATGACGCCCTTTTTTGATTAATTTTCCTATTACCAGATTCAAAGTTCATATAGAAACCATATAAATAAACAGAAATTCTCACATTTTTTAGCTTACAGGCTAACCATTAAGAAACTTTAATTCTTTCTTAGAAGCTTTGTTAAATCATACACGCCTGTTCCATGAAGCGGGCAGGATGGTTACTTTGACCACCCTGTCCGCTTTTCCGACTTAATACGCCTTCGAAAAAAGCGCGACTTCGGCGGCATTCTGGCCGGTCATGAAGCATTTACCGGGGCCATCAGGTTGTTCAAACGGGAAGCAGCGTAATGTGGCACCCGTTTCCTCTTTGATCTGGCGTTCGTTGTCATCTGATGCAAACCACCAGCCACGGGCCCAACCACCGGCTTCGACCACCTGCTTCAATTCATCATAGGACTTCACATCATGAATATTGGCATCGCGGAAATCCGTCGCCTGTTGCAGCATATTCGCCTGGATCTCGGTCAGCAGATCGGTGACAATCGTTGCAATCTGATCCTGCGAGACAAACTGCTTGCCCTCTTTGCCGAGGATATCACGCCGCGCCAGCACCACCGTATTGTTGCTGACATCCTTCGGGCCGATCTCCATACGGAGGGGTACGCCGCGCATTTCCCAGTCGTTGAACTTGAAACCGGGGCGCTGGCCTTCGCGCAGATCCACATGGACACGCACGCCGGCTGCTTTCAGTTCCGCTTTCAGGCGATAAACCGCATCCATGACCGGCGATTTTTCGTCGTCATTGCGGAAGATGGGGACAATCACCAGTTGGAACGGCGCCAGACGTGGCGGCAAACGCAGGCCGGTATCATCGCCATGCGCCATCACCACTGCACCCACCATACGGGTGCTCATGCCCCAGGAAGTCGTCCAGCAGAACTGACGATCATTAACTTCATCGAGATATTGAATATTGAACGCCTTCGCAAAGTTCTGGCCCAGATTGTGACTGGTGGCCGATTGCAAAGCGCGTTTATCGCCCATCATGCCTTCAATGGTATAGGTACGCAGTGCTCCGGCGAAACGTTCCAGATTACTTTTGCGTCCCTTCACTACCGGGATGGCCGCTTCGTTAATTGCCACATCGGCGTAAATATCCAGCATTTGCAGGGTTTCCGTCTCGGCCTCGGCTTCGGTCGCGTGGGCCGTGTGACCCTCCTGCCACAGAAATTCCGATGTCCGCAGGAAAGGCCGTGTGCGTAATTCCCAGCGCACCACATTCGCCCACTGGTTAATCAGCAGCGGCAAATCACGGTAGGATTCAATCCATTGGCTGAAGGCCTCACCGATAATCGTCTCCGATGTGGGACGCACAACCAGCGGCTCTTCCAGCACCTTGCCACCGGCAATCGTCACGACAGCAAGTTCCGGGCTAAAGCCTTCGACATGCTCTGCTTCACGCTTCAGGTAGCTTTCGGGGATAAACAGCGGAAAATAGGCATTCTGGTGGCCGGTTTCCTTAAAGCGAAAATCCAGCGCGCCTTTAATGCCTTCCCATAATTCATAACCATAGGGCTTGATAATAATACAGCCGCGCACAGGCGATTGATCTGCCAGATCAGCTTTATAAACGATCTCGTTATACCATTTTGAAAAATCAACACTCTGTGGCGTGACTGCTTGCGAAGCCATGCGGTTTCCCCTACTCACAATTTTTTCAATAATGGTCTGCATTATACCGGATGTTTGTGGAAAATTGCACATTCAGCTTCAGATATTCGAGTTGTGCAGGAATCAAAACAAGGCGTAACTGCGCCTTGTTTCAGGATTTCTTGACGTGAATATAGCGATTTTAGGCGACTGGCAGCGCGATAAAACGTCCATATACAACGAAGGCCGCCAGTAGCAGCAGCACCAGATTGATGACCAGGGCAGGATTTTCGCCCCGGCGCAGATGAGTAACCATCGCGCCGATCATGGTCAGAACCAGACCGACCGCAGCCAGTGGTGTCAGCACCGGCAGAATATTAGTCAGCATCGGGAGAATCAACCCAATTGCGGCTAATACTTCCAACCCGCCGATAATCTTGATCACAGTGGGCGAAAAATCATTAACCCACGCCATCCGTTCATTTTCAGCAAGCTTGGCTTTAGGCTGAACAACTTTCATAAAACCAGATAAACCAAAGGCAATCGCCAGCAAAACCTGTACAACCCATAATGCAATATCCATATCGATGTGCTCCCCTTTACTTAACCAACGCATGTTGCCTAAACAGCAGATGTTGATAAAATAATAGAAAGGCAGACAAAACCTGTCAACCAACAACCGGGCGATTTTGTTGTCTAATCAACAAAAGGAGGAAAGTGTTGCTAAAAGAAGAGAAACTTGACCCACGCGTCAAGCGGACGCGCCAGCTTTTGCAGGAATCCATTATGAAGCTGATGGAGCAAAAAGATATTCACAGCATCACGGTGCAGGATATCACCGATCAGGCCGGGCTTAACCGGGCGACTTTTTACGCCCATTTTGACGATAAATACGCGCTGCTGAATTATATGGTGCGGGACATGTTCCAGCAGCAGTTGGAGCAGCGACTATCCGCTCAACCGACCCTGACCGAGGAAACTTTACGCCTGCTGACGCTGACGGTCTGCGAGTATCTGGGGCAATTTATCGGCCACTGTTCCCCGGCTCGGCACAACAGTGACCAGATTATGATGACCTCGCAGGTGCAAAATCATGTGTATGAAATCCTGCTGAGCTGGATGCAAGCCGCCTCACATCAAAGCCAGCCCGCGTACGCCACTTTGGAGAATGCCGCCACCTTCGCCAGTTGGGCGATGTTTGGCTCGGTTCTGCACTGGGCAGACAGAGGGCGCAAACTAAGCAGCGAGGCGCTGACCAATCAAATTCTGGCGCTGCTGTTACCCGCTCTCGATCCTTATCTGGATAATTAGGTATATGGTACGGACAAGGCGGCATGCCGTGTCCGTACCATAGATTCCATGTCGATCACTCGACGTAGGCCACTTCGACCACGCCAGTATCCAGCGCAGCCTGTAAAGCGGCCAGTTCACGCCGGACATGGGTAATTACGGCATCTACCGGCACCACTTCATTCATGCCACCATCACGGCGTTTAATTTCCGCGCCGCCCTGCTCCAGTGAGCGCTTGCTGATGGTTACGCGCAACGGCAGGCCGATCAGGTCAGCATCATTAAACTTGACTCCCGCGCGTTCATCACGATCATCAAACAGCACTTCAAGCCCCTGCTGCAACATATCGCTATAGAGTTTTTCGGCTTCAGCGCTGGCTTCGTCTCCCGGCAGCACGACCAGATGCACCTGATAAGGCGCGATGCTCACCGGCCAGATCAAACCGTGACCGTCGTGATGTTCCTCTGCAATACAGGCCAGCAGACGGGTCACACCGATGCCGTATGAGCCCATAATCACGTGCTGTTCATGACCCTCACGATCCAGAAATCTGCCGCCCATTTTTTCGGTGTAGCGCGTACCAAGCTGGAAGATATTGCCCACTTCCACGCCGCGCACGGCCCGCAACGGCTCACCGCCAATGGGGTCGGCATCGCCTTCCCGTGCGGAGACAATATCGGTCACGATCTGCGCCTGATAATCGCGGCCAAAATTGACATTGCGATAATGATAGCCGACCTCATTCGCCCCGGCGACGAGATTGGCCGACGGCGCAATCAGATCATCCACCACAATCAGGCAGTCCTTCACACCTACCGGCGAACCGTAACCCGGCTCGGCGCCAATCGCGCGGATTTCGGCTTCTAACGCCGGACGCAGCGCTTTCGCCTTGATGGCGTTGGTCAGCTTGGTTTCGTTCAATTCCATATCGCCACGAACTACTGCAAACACAAACCGCTCGACATCGGTCTGCCCTTCGGTGATGGTCGCCACCATAAACACCGCTTTAGCAGTGCGACTGGCCGGAATATCCAGAAAGTCCGCCAGCGCCTGAATCGTGGTGGCATTGGGTGTCGCGACTTTCTCAATGGGTAAAGCGTCTTCTTCGGCTGGAGTCGGTTTGCGAAAGGTCGCAATCTGTCGGTTGGCACGATAGCCCGATTCATCAGCGATGAGCAAAGTGTCCTCACCAATCGGCGCAAGGTACATAAATTCATGCGCCAGCTTGCCACCCATCATGCCTGTGTCGGACTTGACCGCCATCACCGGCAATCCACAGCGCTGAAAAATAGTGAAATACGCCTGATAATGCGCGAGATATTGTTTTTCCAGTCCTTCCCAATCCGCATCCAGACTGTAACTGTCTTTCATAGTGAACTCGCGACCCCGAATCAAACCGGCGCGTGGCCGGGGATCATCGCGCCATTTGGTCTGAATGTGATAGATCAGGCACGGTAACTGACGATACGACTGAATCTCTTTGCGCACCAGATCAGCCACGACTTCCTCATGCGTCATCGCCAGAACCATGTCACGCTTGTTTCTATCGAGAAAACGCCCCATTTCGTCGTCAATCTCGTACCAGCGATTAGTCTCTTTCCAGATATCGGCGGGGTGCACCACAGGCATAAGCAGCTCCTGACCGCCAATCGCGTCCATCTCCTGTCGCAAAATCGTTTCGATCTTACGCAAAGTACGCTGCGCCAGCGGCAGATAACTGAAAATCCCCGCGGCAAGTTGACGGATAAACCCGGCGCGCAGCAGCAACTGGTGGCTGACGACTTCAGCCTCAGTCGGTACATCACGCAGGGTCTGGCTGTAAAGCTGGCTCATACGCATGTGAAATATCTCCTTGAGGGTCATAACAGGTTATTAAAGTTCAGAATAACGCATTTTAACCATAATAAACAAGAGGCGACTTTTACAAGTCGCCCCCAAATATAATTGCAAAAATGATAAATGGCTACGTCAGGTCAGCCTTTATAAACGCCGCTCAACCGCCTTAAACAGATCATCCAGCCAGACTTCATCCAACTGGTCATGGAGTTGGGCGTAATTTTCCGTCGAGATCGTCGCCAGCTTGCCCAGCCAGTTGAGCATGAACAGCCACATCAGGGCATGATCCCACAGCAGCTCAAAATGCTCATCTGTCCAACCGGGGTTAATCAGATCATCGGCTTTGCGCCGGTAGAGAGCAATCATGTCATCAACGGGCATGGCTGGCGTCAGTTTCATCCGCGTCGCCTGCGTAAAGCTGACCAGATCGAGAATGGCCGGGCCGATTCCGGCCAACTGCCAGTCAAACACAATCTGGCGGCCATCCAGCGGACGGGCGATATTTCCCGGCCAGTAATCGCCATGAATCAGGGTCGAGACTTCATTGCGCAACGGCGCGACAATTTTATCGGCGGACTGTGTGAGTTGTGAAAACAGCGCGTAATAGCGCAGACCGCTCAACTGTGGCAGGCGATCATCCATAATCAGCATGCCCACGGCATCCACCGCCGCCATAATGGTCAGGGTGTAATCCGCTTCCAGCGGACGCGCCAGCCAGGGAAACGTCGCTAAATCCTCCGACAGTCCCCAGAAACGGTCGTGCATCGCCACCAGATTGGTCACGGCTTCATTATAATCTTCCAGTGTCCACTGTGGAGCCGGACGCAGCCCGGTCAGCACTTCGAGGACGACCCAGCCCGCGCCTTCATCGCCGGCCACCAGACCCGGCACGAGTAAGGGCAGATGCGGAGCCAGCCGCCGATACACGCCATATTCGCGCTGGCCTATGCCCAGCAGGACGCGTCCGCCACTGCTGACTGGCGGCTCTTTGAGCAACAGCGGCAGATTTTGCGCCTCACCATCAATCATGACATCCACCGACATGCCGCTCAATTGTGTCCCAGAATCGGTGAAAGAGGCTCCCGGCATGGTGTCCGGCAGCGGCATCGGGGTAATTTCCAGCAGACGCAGAGAGCTATCTGCCAGATAACGGCGCAAACCGGCCATAAGTTCCGGTCGGCTAAACGGCCAATCCCGTTCTGTGATCAGGTCAACCATCGGTCAATCCTCCCAGGTACGGTCATAATTTTTGTCAAGCTTATCCATAACGGCCTGCCCCAGGTCAATCTCGCTGACGCTGGCCAGTTGCAGCAGATAGAGCATCACATCGGCCAGTTCACCAGCCAATTCAGTTTTGTCAGTCGGTTGTTCAGACCATTGAAAATGTTCAAGCACTTCACTGGCTTCCAACACCAGCGAAATGGCGAGGTTTTTAGGGTGTTGTGGTCGCGACGATTCCGGAGCGTACCAGCCTTTGCTTTCGACAAAAGCGTGCATCGCCGCTTCAAGGGTTTTCAGATCCATCCCATCTCATCATTCACTATCCCGGTCAACCATCCCGAGCTTATCGAGCATATCCCTCTAGTATACTCGTCTCTGTGAATGAATCCCTTAGCCCATTAGTAAGCGTTCTTGTCGCGCCGCAGCACAATCATCAGCAGCGTACGCAGGATAATCTGAATATCGAGCCATAGTGACCAGTTCTCGACATACCACAGGTCGAAAGAGGTTCGCTCGGCAATTGAGGTGTCACCACGCAGGCCGTTGACCTGTGCCCAGCCGGTCATCCCGGCCTTTTCGCGGTGACGCTCCATATAACGGGGAATCTGCTCGCGGAATTCCTGGACATATACTGGACGTTCCGGACGCGGCCCCACCAGACTCATATGCCCCAGCAGCACATTAATCAACTGCGGCATCTCGTCCCAGTTGGTGCGGCGCATAATCTTGCCAATGTACGTGCGGCGTGGATCATTCTCGACTGTCCAGCCCGGCCCAGTCGATTCGGCATCAATGCGCATCGAGCGAAATTTAATCATCGGGAATGGGCGGCCATCCAGCCCCATGCGTTCCTGAATATGGAAAATCGCGCCTTTGGATTCCATACGAATGAGAAAGGCGGTCAGCAGCATCAACGGTGAAAACAGCACCAACCCAATCGCCGAGCCGCAAATATCCAGCCCGCGTTTGAGGCTTAATTTCCAGCCGCGCAGGGCAATATCGCGCACAGTAATCAGCGGGGTGCCGCCCAGATCGTCCACGTTCAGATCACCGGCCATATAGGCGAACATATCCGGGTAGACTTTAATATCCACCTGACCGCGCTGACACAATGTAATCAGATCAATAAGCTCGCTGCGCTGTGCGTCCGGCAGGGCAATAATCACCTGTTCCACCGCGCAGCTATCAATTATATCGGGGATGTCGGCGTAGGTGCCGATCACGCGCACGCCGGAAAGATTGTTTTTGCCTTTTGTGCGTCCGCTGATCACACCAACAATAGCATAACCGAGATCAGGATTGGAGCGAATACGGTGCATAATATCACGGGCGACTTTACCCGTGCCCACAATCAGCAGATTTTCACGGTCGATGCCCATCTGGCGCAGACGATAGCGAATCAAACGATGGGCTTCGCGCCCAAAAGTGACCAGAATCGCGCTGAAAATCCAGGCATAGAAGAACATGCTGCGCGGATAATCGACCTCAAAAGGCGTGGTTTTGAAGACTAAGCCCTGCGCACTATAGGCCAGCATCGCGCCCAGGGTCACCGCAGCAATAATCCGCCGGATATGATCAATGCGGCTGAACACCCGGGGCTGATGATAAAGCTGCGAGGCATAGAACACCAACAGCACCAGCGCCACATGCAGCACCAGTGTCGGGTAATATCGGTCCAGCGCAGGCGGATTCAACGGACGCTCGAACAGCGTCAGAACATTACGCGCCTGATAACTGAGCAGGAACGCCACAGCCAGCATCGCCATATCGACAAAAAACAGCGTCACGGTCAAAACCAGATGCAGATGACCGCTACTGGCAAATGAAACGTTATTTACGCGCTGTTCGTCTGTGTCATCATCGGGCGGCGTATTTCCGGCCATAGATCCGCCCCGCCCCTGATCAGCAAACCCGTTACGACCAGCCCGTGCATCCACAGCGGGGTCGTCGCCTGGTAATGTTTGCGGTAGAAGATCAGCATCGCGCGCTGAAACTCGAATTGCGCTTTTTTGCTTTTGCGACTGGCGGCTCTTTTGACGTGCTTTACCGTTACCTGCGGGTGATAAAACACCTTCCAGCCCGCTTTTTTTATCCGGTATGCCCAATCCAAATCCTCTCCATACATAAAGAATGTTTCGTCCAGCAGCCCCACATCGGCTATCGCTTCGCGCCGTACCTGCATATAAGCGCCAACCACCGAGTCCACCTCAATTTCCTTGTCCGGGTCAGAGAACGTCATGTTATAGCGCCCGAAACGAGGGTGGGTGGGAAACAGCTTCGAAAGGCCGGAAAAGCGATAAAAGGAAACTTCAGGAGTGGGGAAACTGCGGCGACAGGCCAGGTCGAGGCTGCCATCTTCCAGAACCAGCTTTGGCCCAGCAACACCAATTTCGGGATTCGCATCCATAAACTGCGTCATCTGAAAAAAAGCTTCTGGGGGGACTTCGGTATCCGGGTTCAGCAGAACCGCATAACGCGGCGCGTCTTTATCCACCCTACCCTTTTGATGATACCCCAACGCACGAAAACCGAGATTGTTGCCATAGGGATAACCACCATTCACCTCACTGACGATCACTTCGACAGAAGGGAATTGCTGACGCACCATCGCGACGCTGCCATCACTGGAAGCATTGTCCACGACAATGACTTTGTAGGTGAAATCCCCTTCGCTCGCCAGGACAGTCTCCAGGCAGCGTCTGAGCAATTCACACGTATTCCAGTTGAGAATTACAATACCCAAATCGAGCATAATCTCACCTCAACTTAGCGATTGTACCATAAACGCCCCAAGGCAACCACAGACGCCATACTACGCTTAGCGGACGGCGGCGCAGCTTGCTTCCGTGACACAATAAACAATCATGCCGGGATTATGCCAGTAACTGGGCGTATGCATCAGCGAGTCCGACCCCGGCCATTGTGGACGCGGGATATAAGCCAAGCGGGTAAAACTATTGTCCAGCTTAGCCAGATAATCACGCATCTCCTGGAGATATTCCGCATTAATGATCTCGCCAGAGCGCAGTACATCGTGGTACCAGGCATCGGAGAGAATCACGTAATCCACCCCATTTTCAAGCATTTCCTCAACGGGCGGATACTGCGTAGCATAATTTTGTGACCAGACATAATCAGCATGATCAAGGGGTACATTATATGGCCCGTTGAGATGCAGGCGCGAACCGACTGGCAGATGAGTATACACCCACTCCTGCATAATCTGCCGCGTGTCCGGCTGATTAAGCAGATGCACAAACTGAGCGGAACTGGTCAGCGGCATACCGATCAGCACAAGCGTGATCATCGGGAAAGCGATCCGCGAGCGAAATACATTCAGCGTGCGTATCCATTCCACCCCCACCCCGGCAATCACAATCAGATGCGGCAGAATCGGAATCAACAATTGTTCAGCAGAAATCGGGCGCACCGTCCGCAGCACGATCAGGCTGTAAGGGATGATGTATAACGCTATCAGCAGCACAGCCACCAGCGACCACACCTGTCCGCGCTGGCGCTGACGAATAGCGGCATAAATCCCTGTAACCACGGCAAGTGATCCCGGTATGCCGAGGCCAAACAACACCAGATAGCGATACTCAAACCACAGGCCGTAGTCTGTAGTGAAGGTAACATCCCAGAAATCTAAATACTGCTTAACGATGCCAGCCATTTGATCCAACACATATTGGGTATCAAAAATGATGGCCGGTGTGGTCAGAATAAACGTCAGCGGCAGCAGCAACCAGCCAATTGTCACCGCCCGCAGCATACGCCGGGAAGGCCAGCGATAGAACAGCCACACCCCCGCTGCCAGCAGGATTACCCCTGCCAGCACGGCGTTATAACGACTACCACTTGCCAGACCGGCAGCAACACCAGCAAAAGCCAGTCCCCACCCCGCCTGATGGGGGGTCTTTAACGCACGGATGACCGCCCACAAGACAAGGATGCTAAATCCAGCGGAGAGGCTGCTGGTAGTAGCATAATGCGCGTGCTGCACCAGTAAAAAACTGACTGCGGCCAACATCCCAGCGGCAACCGCAGCATAACGGCCTGAAATCAGACGGGCAGTTGCATAAACCCCGGCCACAGCCAGCAATCCGCCCAGCGCGGAAAAGGTACGACCGATAGTATACAGTGGGAAGGGTGCCTGCTGTCGCGCAGTCACGCCTTCCCATTCCTCGATCAACTGGCCTTGACCTGTGTTGGTCAATATGTAAGTGATGAAATTCAGATTAATCAGGAAGGATGGATTGTGAAAAAATTCAGGGTTAAGTTGCCCTTTCACGCGCATCCACAGCGGACGCTGTACAAATAGAAACTCATCGGGATGCAGGGGTGTGTTTTCGGATATAAGATTTTTTTCAGCCAGTGCGCCGTCAAGCCTCAAATCCGGCTGTCCCCACGTCAGGCCACCGAAGCGTAAGGCTATGGCTAAAAGCAGCAGCGCTACCACAAAACACCAGTCTATTGGACGCATTCGGGTCATCATGCTGTTGGCAGTGTAGCCAGAGGTTCCCCACGCAAAGCCGCACGCAGCGCTTCACGATCATCCCACGGAAATTCAGTCGTCCCGAAACACATACTCTGTTCGTGACCTTTGCCGCAGGCAATGATAATATCGCCGGGTTGTGCCATCTTACAGGCGCGATACAACGCCACGCCGCGATCCGGCACGCGGACAAATGTCTGCCCTTCCACCCCACCCTGAGATTCACAGGCGGCAGCCATCATCTGCAAAATATCATCGAGCGATTCGGTGCGCGGGTCTTCGGCAGTAAGAATCGTAAAATCGGCCAGTTGGGCGGAGACTTCTGCCATTAAGCGCCGCTTCTCACGGTCACGCAGGCCCGCGCTGCCAAACACCACAATCAGACGATTGCCCGTTTCCAGCATGCCTCGTGCTGCGGTCAGTGCATTTTTGAGCGCGTTGGGGGTATGCGCAAAATCGACAATCGCGGTAAAGTCCTGCCCGGCATCAATACGCTCCATGCGTCCCGGAATTGCGCGCACTTCATTGAGGCCCGCCTGAATATACGCCGGGGTAATATTCAGGGCCTGAGCAACACCGATGGCCGCCAGCGCATTGTGAACATTAAACATCCCCGCGAGATTTGTGTGATACGGTGTGCCATCAATCTCAAAAGAGGTGCTATCAGGCGCATATTGAATGTGTGTCGCCTGCAAAGTGGCGGACTCACCTAAGCCATACTGCACGACTTCATCGGCAGGGAATGTCGCGAAAAATGCGCCGCTGGCATCATCCCCATTGACGACTGCCACTTTGGGGACACCCGGCTTACGCTGACTGTGACCGAGCATCGCAAACATATGTCCCTTTGCCGCGCGATAATTTTCAAAGGTTTTGTGATAATCCAGATGCTCGTGTGTGAGATTGGTCAGCACCGCAATATCGACATCCACGCCATTTAAGCGTCCCTGCGCCAGGCCATGACTGGTCATTTCCAGCACACAGTGCGTCAGGCCGTTGGCGACCATCCGCGCCAGCAGCGCCTGAATTTGCGGCGCGCCGGGGGTAGTCACGTGCAGACCAGTATCCAGCGCTTCGTCGCCAATTACGGCATTAACGGTGCTGATCAGCCCTGCCTGCCAGTGGGTGACCGTCTGTAAAATGCTGTGAATAAGCGTACTGGTGGTCGTCTTGCCATCGGTGCCGGTCACGCCGATGATAACCAGTTTATGCGCCGGATAATCATGATAAGCTGCCGCCAGATAACCGGTCACTTCCTGCGGATGGTGCACGCGCACATACGGCACCGGCAAATCACCCAGTTCACGTGAGCCGATGATTGCCGCTGCGCCGCGTTCAATGGCCTGGGGGATAAAACCATGTCCATCCACAGATAAGCCAGTGCGGGCGACAAACACCCCACCCGGTTGAATATCCGCATCAGCTTCGACCACAGGCGCGGTAATAGCGGCATCACCACTCACGCCGAGAATGGCATCGGCTGGCAACGCGGCCAGCAGTTCGGAAAGTTTTTTTGACATTACAGGGGATTCTCAGTTTTTGAGCAGAATTCAAACCAATAAAAAGTGCCGGCTTACACCGGCACATTTTAGCATAATCTTTTGGAACTGAACCAGATTTAGTTCATGCGCTCCGAAATATCGCTCAGGCCGCTGCGGACGCTGCCGTCCACGACACGATCTTCGCTGCGGATCACGAGGCCACCCAGAATACCGGGGTCAACCACGAATTCCACGTTAGCCGCACCAATTTCTTTCTGGACGCGGGCTTTCTCGTCATCACTCAGCGGCATAGCACTGACCACTTCGACATCACCACTCAAAGCCTTGGCATCAGCCGGGACTTTGGAGAAGAAGTCATTGATAAGTGCCTGCTGGCGTTTTTCATCCAGTGATTCACCGATGAGGCGCTGCGCCACAGCAATCGCAATCGCTGCAACCTGGCTACGCAGACCGGCAAGCTGCTGGTCACGTTCTTCGATAGCGGCGGCACGGGCCTGTGAGCGGATGGTTTCCGCTTCAGTACGGGCGCCGGCTTCGATAGACTTGGCAAGTTCTTCACCACGACCACGGGATTCTTCAATGGTGTGCTGGACTTCAGCACGGGCCTGCGCCTTGATTTTCTCGGCTTCCGCTTCCGCATTCAAACGGGCATTGGCGGCGGCTGAGGCATCTTCCAGGCCTTTGGCGATCTTCGCGCTGCGGGCATCCAGCATGTTGATGATAGGACGCCACAGGAAAACCGTCAGCAGGGCGAAAATGATACCGAAGTTAAAACATTGGGCAATCAGGAAGCCCTGGTTAATACCCAGTGCATCCAGTGGACTGCCACCCTCTTCTGCTGCCATGGTTGCCGGGATAGCCACGAATAACATCATGACTGTCAGCAACAGCAGCATTCTTTTCATATTAGACTGGTTTCGCATTCTTGATATACTCCTAGATGTTGTTTTCCGGCCTGCGCCAGTCCACAAACTATCCCAGTACGAACAGGATAACAAGCGCGACGACCAAGCAATAAATCGCAATCGCTTCGGTGAACACGATCGCCAGAATCATGTTCGTTTGGATGGTGCCTGCTGCATCAGGGTTACGACCAATCGCCTGCATGGCACCCTGTGCCAGCAAACCGATACCAATACCAGGGCCGAGTGCGCCGACCATCGCCAGACCTGCACCAAGAGCTTTCAGACCAACGTCGAGTGAACCTTCAATCATTATATGTTTCTCCTATTGTTGTATTCGATAGTACGTATGCGATACAGATTGCGAATTAATGCTCTTCAGCATGTTCGTGTTCGTCCCCATGATGGGATTCCATCGCCTGGGCAGCGAACACCAATGTCAGTACCGCGAATACCAGCGCTTGAACCGCGCCAATAATTAATTCCAGCGAGTACATAACCATCGGGATGATAAATGCGACCAGGAAGGTCAGCGCGATGAGCGCGACACCACCTGCGAACAGGTTACCAAAAAGACGGAAGGCAAGACTGATGATTTTGCCGATTTCCGAGATGATTTCGATCAGACCGACGACGAAATCAATCGCACCCAACGGTTTCTTACCCAGGTTACCCAGGGCAGTCAGGTTGACGAATTTCTCGAAGTAAGCCGGCCCCAGGGCGTAAACACCATAAAGCTGGACACTCACGATGGAGATCAGCGCCAGAGTCAGCGCCACACTCAGGTCAGTGGCAGGACCACGGACAAACGGAGTGACATGGAACAGGAAGGGTGACGCGCCTGATTCCAGCTCGGCTTCACTAAATGTTAACGATGCAGTCGGGAAAACGATCTGGGTACGAGCGGCATCAAGGGCTTCGACAGCACTGTTTTCCTGTTCCTGGAGATCGCTCAGGCTCACAAGTTCAACAGGAGCAACGGCTTCTTCAGCAACGACTTCTTCGCTGTGATCGGCAGCAGCTTCTTCACTGTGGTCACCTTCGGCGGCTTCAGCCTGGGTGATCAGGGTTGCGGCATCTTCGACACCACGTTCCAGCTCAGGGATGCTCTCCGCATTTGCCAGACGAATCTCCTGGCGTTCCAGCTCGCGCTCGGCCAGTTCCACCCGTTCTTCGGCTTCAGTCAATTCTGCCTGCTGTTCTTCGCTCAGGCCAGTTTCTGGCAGTTCTGCCTGGAGATTGCTCAGTTGCAGTTGAGCGTCAGCCAGCAGTGTTTCGGCTTCCTCAACCTGCGGAGTAATCTGTCCAGCAGTTTCCAGCGGATAACGCGACCATTCGCCGTGGAAATAGTGATCACAGGCGTGTTCGGTTTCTTCCGTCTGGCGCACACCAGAACTAAAGACTTCGTTGACGTACAGAGTTGCTACGCCGTCTGTCGCACCGGGGATGGCTGGGTAGCCGATCTGCCCAATATGCGAACAGTGCATTTTACCAACTGTTTCCACACCGGGCAGCAGCTTCATCCAGTTGCCAGCCAGCAGGAAGATAAACATGGTTGCGACCAAAGGCCACAAAAGTGGTGCGGTACGCAGACGTTCGCCGCCGACACCCTTCATGAAATCGTAAAAGCTCCCAATGAAGAACTCAACCCAGCTCTGGAAACGACCCGGGATTTCCTTGGTCCAGCCACTTGATACACGCCAGGCCAGCAGCGCGAAGACCAGGACAAGAATATCCGCCACAATCGTGCCAACGATGGTGTTCGTTAACGGGATACCGAAGATGAAGTTTTCAGCAACTACCTCACCCGGAACCTCGATCAACGGCAGTGCCACCGCGGTGCCCAAAGAGGGGAGAATAGCAAAGGGGAATAAACCACAGAAGACCACGCCAAAGACGACGACCCCCAGCAGTGTCACACAACCACGTGCACGTGGGTTCATGCCTGCTCCCTCCTCTCAAAACCGATACCTACTAGACTACTCAAGGACTAAACCTCCTCTGATTCAGATACTTTGTCAGGCCGCGTTTCCTGCGGCTGTTGGGGTACAATGCGGTTGATCGCCCCCAACGCAATACGCAACATGATAAACAAACTAAACGGTACACTCAAAATCAAAAAACCAAATGTAAATGGGCCATGCATACCCATTCTGGAATCTACCCACAAACCTATAAACAGCGCGCCAAAAACGATGATAAGCGTAGCACAGCCAGCTTGCGCGGCTACTGCCGCGAGTCCCAGATTTTTAATGCGCGATGGCTTTGCCATGTAGTTTCCAGAGCGTTAGCGCATTCTATCACAAACGTTGTGTGAATGCTACAACATTATAAAAAGAATTCTGGCCATTTACACCAGTTGTGATAAGGGGCGCAGTTGCATGCGCCCCATCATCTTCCAATACCTATAGCGACAATTTTAGAGTACGGGGAATAAGGAACGTGCGCCAGCGACAGCCCAATCAAAGATGACCTGTGCCCCAAATGTACCCAGGAAAATGACCGCGATCGCGGTGACACCCAAAACCCACACATAAGCATTCGACATGGGAATCGGCTTGTCTTCATCTTCACTACGGTCAACGTACATGACCTTAATGACGACCAGATAATAGTACAGCGCCACAATGGAGTTCAGGACACCCACAATCGCCAGCCACGTTAAATTGGCTTCCACCGCTGCGTTGAACAGGAAAAATTTGCCGAAGAAACCTGCCGCCGGGGGGATACCCGCCAGAGACAGCAGCGCAATCGTCAGTGACAGCGCCAGCCACGGGCTGCGGCGATTTAAGCCCGCAAGGTCAGCAATTGTCTCGCTGCCAGTGGATTCGCTGAACAGGATCACCACCGCAAACGCCAGCAGATTGGTGAACGTGTACATGAACATATAGAAGCCGACTGCGGCTACGCCACTGGCTTCCTGCGACTGAATCGCCGCCACGCCAACCAGAGTATACCCCGCCTGCGCAATCGACGAGTAAGCCAGCAAACGCTTGATATTACGCTGCGGCAGCGCCAGCAGATTGCCCAGTGTCATCGAGACGACGGCCAGCACAACCATCAGATTGACCCAGAAATTCTGGATGACCTGATCGCCGACCACCAGCGTAATCGGGAAAACCGCGATAAAGAAGCGCATCAGCAGCGCAAAACTCGCCGCTTTACTGACGACGCTCAGGTAAGCTGTCACTGGGGTCGGTGCACCTTCGTAAACATCCGGTGTCCAGAAGTGGAACGGTGCCGCACTGATCTTGAAGCCAAAGCCCACAACGACCAGCACCATCGCACCCAGCACCGCAAGCGGCATGTCAGCCATCGAGCCAATACTCAGATATTCGGCAATGCCGTAGAGATTAGTTTGTCCGGTGAAGCCGTACAGCAGGCTGAGGCCGTAAAGCATCAGCGCTGAGGCGAACGAGCCAAACAGGAAGTATTTCATACCACTTTCGGCAGAACGCGGGTCATCACGCTTGAAGGCCGCCAGGATATACAGCGGGATCGACAGTGTTTCCAGCGCCAGAAAAACCATAATCAGGTCGGCGGCGGCGCTTAACAGACAGGCACCCAGCGTCGAAATGATGATGATCAGATAGAATTCGCCTTTACGCCCGACTTCTTTCACGTCCACCGACATCAGCGCCGTGATAGCCGCGCCTGCCAGAATCATGACTTTGAAAATCTGCGCCAGGGTGTCATGGCGTACCATACCCCCCCAGTACAGCATATTCTCCACAAAACCGGCATCATCGGGGCCTAAAGGCCGCCAGATCAAAGGGGTCAGCGCCAGCAAACCCAGCGCAATCGCCGTCACATAGGCGATATTTTTCTTCTTGCTTTCCGGCAGCGGCGGGATAAACCCCATAAAGCCGACATCCAGCGCCAGCACCACTAACGCCAGAATCGTCAGACCGACCTCCGGCGCAATGGCGGGTAAACTCGCCAGGAAATTAAATTCGGTAGCGTCCAAGTTTACGCTCCTCCCAATAGTGCTAAGACAGGCCGTACCCCGGACTCAATCATCGGTGCGATAATCGCCGGGTAAACGCCGATGATGATGAGCGGTGCGCCCAGCAGAATGAGAATGATGCGGTCCGTGATCGCGATGTCGCCGACTTCGGGATATTTGGCCGCGTCAAATTCACCAAAGAACACCTGCCCCGTCACCCGCAGCACATAAGCCGCCGTGACGATGATACCCAGCGCGGCAATGATCACCAGCACCGAGTAATAATTGGTGAGTGTAAAGTTGCCAATCTGCAGGCTGACATTTTCTGAAGCCGCCCACATACCCACAAAGATCGGATATTCCGCTATAAAGCCGCTTAACCCCGGCATGCCCATACTCGTCAGACCGCCGATGATAAAGGCGAGGCCAACCCACGGCATCTTCTTGATAAAACCACCCAGGCTGGGGATATCACGGGTGTGTGCGCGATCATAGACCATACCCACACAACCGAAGAACAGCGCTGTCATCGCACCGTGGCTGAACATCTGTAAACCCGCGCCGGTCATGCCGACGACATTCATCGTCGCCCAGCCCATGCTCACCAGACCCATATGGCTGACCGATGAGAAACCGATCACATACTTAAAGTCACGCTGGCGGAAGGCGATAAACGCGCCATACACCACGTTGATTAACGTCAGGAATACGATCCACGGTAAGTGAACCTGTGCGCCTTCAGGCAGCAACTGCACACCCACGCGCAGAGCGGCATACGCGCCGACTTTCATCAGCACACCCGCATGGATCATCGAAACCGCAGTTGGCGCGGCCACGTGACCGTCCGGGCTCCAGTTGTGGAACGGGAACACACCCGCCAGCACCGCAAAACCCATAAAGACAAATGGGAACCACAAATGCGCGAAGGTCAGGCCATCGATGCCTGCGTAATTCACCGCATCAAACGCTCCGGCTTCGGCTGCCAGTGTCAGATGCACAATGTCAAAGCTGAAGGTCGGTGCGCCTTCGGGCAGAATACCCGTGGTCTGCGCATTGGCGAATGTTTCAGCGCCCTCTGCCTGGAAGAAGTCATCAGCGGTGATGACCATCGCGATCACACCCACCAGCGCAATAACCGAGCCGATCAGGATGTAAAGGGTCAGCTTCATCGCCGCATATTCGCGCAGCTTCACCCAGCCCCACGTGGCGATGAGCAGATACATGGGAAAGATGGCTAATTCATAAAAGAAGAATAACAGGAACATATCGACTGCAACGAATACACCGTAAACCCCGGCGACCAGCAGCAGGAAGAAAGCCATAAATTCTTTGGTGCGATCCTGAATGCGCCACGAGATCAACACACCCGTCACCGTGACCATACCGGTCAGCAGCACCATAGGCGCGCTGAGGCCATCGACACCCAGGTGATAGCCGATGCCGAGTGCCGGCACCCAGTCCACCTGTTCTTCGTAGAGCAGGCCATCCGCAAACATCTGGGTCGCGGTAATATCCTCGCCCGCTTCCAGCAATTCCGCCTGGTGTGCGGTGATTTCCGCAACCTGGGCGTTATAGCCAAAGAAGACGGCGGCGGATAAGGCCAGCACCGCTACAGCGGCGGATATCGCTATACCGCGTATCAGGTCGCGCTGTTCGCCATCCATAAACAGAATAACGACAGCGGCAACCACTGGAATAAAAATAATGAGACTTAACATGCTTACTTATCCCCCTAGCATCCGGGTGACCGAGTCATTGATGATCGGTAAAATCCAGTTCGGCAAAATACCCGTGATGAGCATCAGCACCATCAGTGGTGCAATCGCAATCGCCTCACGCAGTTCAATTTCGAGATGCGTGTTACGCCATTTCATATTAAAGGGGCCCAGCAGTACCGCACGAATACCTTTGAGAATGTACGACCCTGTGAATAACAGGCCAATCATCGCCACGATGGTCAACCCGGTAAAGACCGGCCATGTACCACGCACCACCAGGAACTCACTGACGAAGCCGTTCAATCCCGGCAAACCCAGGCTGGCCATGCTGGAAAAGACGAAGATACCGCCATAAACAGGCGCCTTCACCCACAAACCGCCATACTGCGTCATGTCGCGGGTATGGGTCTTGTGATAGATCGCCCCGGCCAGCAAAAACATCGCTGCCGAGCTAAGGCCGTGGTTGAACATCTGTAAGACCGCACCATTGGTCGCCAGGATCGCGTCCTGCATCATGGTCGTCGTACCGTTGACCACACTTTCACCATAGACCTGCGCCGTCACCGCCAGCCCCATCACCACAAAACCCATGTGATTGACCGAACTGTAGGCCACCAGTCGCTTGATGTCGTTTTGGCCGAGCGCAGCAAATGCGCCCAGTACCACACCCATCACGGCTAAAAAGGCGAAGATCGCAGCGGCGTTGGTTTCAAATGCACCCAGGAAACTGACAGGGGCAACCCATACATCCGGGAACAGGGGAATGACCAATCGCAGGAAGCCATAGGCACCCAGCTTGAGCATCACACCGGCCAGCAGCATCGAGCCAGCGGTCGGCGCTTCACCATGTGCATCCGGCAGCCACGTGTGGAAAGGCCACACCGGTACTTTGATAGCGAAAGCGATGAAGAAACCGATGAAAGCCAGGCTTTTGACTGTTTCCAGTGGGATACCGAGGAAAGCGCCGTTCGTCCCGGCGAAACCGACCCAGGTATTGGCCGAAGTCGGATTGACCAGCGCAGTAATATCGAATGTTCCGGCAGTCCAGCCGACCAACTGAGTCGCCAGCAGGAAACCGAGCGAACCACCCAGCGAGTAAATCATGAACTTGGTCGAAGCGTACTGGCGGTTAGGCCCACCCCATTGATTAATGAGGAAGTACATCGGCACCAGGCTGAGTTCCCAGAAGAGGAAGAAGATTATCAGATCCATAGCGACGAATACGCCCATCAGGCCAGTCGCAAAAAAGAGGATCAGCGCCATGTGCATATTGACACGATCTTCGACTTCCCAGCTTATGAGGATAGCCAGTGGCACCAGAATACCGGTTAACAGCACCATCGTCGCGCTGATTCCGTCAATGCCGACATGCCACGATGATCCCAGCAGTTCAAACCAGGGGACATTCACTTCCATAGCATAGGTCATGCCATCGGCAGGTGTCGGATTGTTCATGTAACTGACGAACACCGCCACTGAAGCAAAGGTCAGAATCAACCCCAGCGCCAAGGCTACCCAGCGTGCCAGCACTTTCTGCTGGGGTAACAACAGCATCAGCACTGCGGCGATTGCCGGAGCCACCACCAGAAAAGATAGCGGGTCAATAATTCCGAGAATAGGTTCCATAAATTACTCCGTCTCCTCGCCGCCTAAGGGGCTGCCTGTAAAATGCCCGTCGAAACAGCGAAGACGATACCAATTAAGATCGCAGCCAGAGCGATAAGCAGCATGTACTGCTGGATGCGCCCGGTCTGTACCCGGCGGAACCAGCGGCCAAAGGCGCCGACTGCCACAGGGATACCATCCCCAACACCGTCGATCAGCCACAGGTTCAGAACCTTCAGCAGGTCACCGATGAAGGTAAAGACCCGGGCGATCAGGTGCAGGAAACCATCAATCACGCCCTTGTCCAGCACATCGCCTGTCACACGGGCAATCGCCTGGGCAGGCCGGATGAGTGCCACTTCATACAGCTCGTCAATGTAGTATTTGTTCTTGAGTGTGGTATGGACTGATTCGCCAAGCCAGTTCACCAGCGGATCAGGTTCGCCCGCTTTCAATGGCTTGCGCCAGTACACCAGATAGCCCGCGTACAAACCACCCAGCGCCACCAGGAACGAGGTCGCAACCGGGATGAGGTTGAAGGGGGGGCCATCCACATGATATTCCGGCAGGCTGGCAAAAGCCGCTGTCAGATCATTCGGCGGCAGCGCTTCGATCACAAAGTGATGGAATGGGTTGTGATCTGGCGAGAAGATCGAACCCAGGATGGGGAAATCACTCGGTACGCCGACAAAACCGGCCACCAGCGCAAAAAACGCCAGGATAATCAGCGGCAGAGTCATCGTCGCACTGACGATACCCTGACCGAGATTGGCATGTTCAGCTTCTTCAGTACGGGCATCACCCCAGAAGGTCAACCCAAGCTGACGCATCGTATAGAACGCGGTCAGGAAGGCCGCCAGCGCCAGCGCGATGAATACCACCAGATGCACAATCGACCCGTAGCGGCTGAATACCAGCCAGCCACCCGCCAGAATTTCATCCTTTGACCAGAAACCCGCGGTAATCAGCGGGAAGCCGGACAGCGATAGACCGCCAATCAGGAATGTCCAGAACGTGACCGGCATCGTCTTGCGCAGGCCACCCATGTTCATCATGTCCTGTGGGTCAAAGTGGGCATGTCCATGCGCCTCTTCATGATGACCCGCTTCATCGCCAATTGCTGCGTCATGATGTTCCGACTCGTGTTCGTCGTCATGACCATGCGCATGTTCGTGGACATGATGTTCACCATGTTCCATGCCATGAATGACTGAACCCGCCGCCATAAACAACAGCGCTTTGAAAAATGCGTGGGTGATGAGGTGGAAAGCCGCGGCGATGTAAGCACCCATTCCGAGCGCCGCCATCATAAAGCCCAACTGCGAAATAGTGGAATAAGCCAGCACGCGCTTGACGTCGTTTTGTGCGACAGCAATCGTAGCTGCGAACAACGCAGTAAACGCGCCGACCACCGCCATCAGCATCAATGGCGAATTAAATACCCCATGATGCGGGTCAGCCCCGGCGGCAAACACCGGGTACATACGGATAATCGCGTAGATACCCGCCGAAACCATCGCTGCGGCGTGGATCATGGCGCTGACCGGAGTCGGGCCTTCCATCGCGTCTGGCAACCAGACATGCAGCGGGAACTGCGCGGATTTACCGATGGTGCCGATAATCAGGAAAATGCCGATTAAGGCTGAGGCGCTGCCACCAAAAATGATGGCGGGTGTGGTTGCAATTTTGTCTAAAACTTCGGGGTTATACAGAATTTCGCGGAAGCTGAGGGTGCCGGTGATCGAGTACAGATAGACGATACCCAGCAGCATAATCACATCGGCGACACGGGTGGTCGTGAAGGCTTTGGTCGCCGCTTTATAGGCGCTTTCCTTCTCGAACCAGAAGCCGATGAGCAGATACGAACACATACCCATAACTTCCCAGCCGACAAACAGCAGCAGCAGATTATCCGCCACGACCAGGGTCAGCATCGCCCCCGCAAACAGCGAGATATAGGCAAAGAACCGCGACTGGCGCGGGTCATGGGCCATATAACCGATGGAGTAAATGAAAATGCACAGCACCGCAATCGGCACCATAATGAGCATGATGGTATTGAGCGGGTCGGCCAGCACACCCAGATTAAACGTGGTGTTGCCGGTATCCATCCAGGCGATGCTACTTTCGTAGACCTCTTCGCCAAAATGCCCCTCAAAACCTGCGACATTGCCCACCACTGTAAACGCAATCAGCAGCGCCATCACGACACCACTCATGCCGATCACAATGCTGGCGACACGGCTCCAGTCACTGACAACAGGGACTTGCATCCCATCATAGTCCGGGTGATGTCCGCTGTATTCATGGCTGGTGGCAGGCACCATTTTGCTGCGATTGGTCAGCAGCGCGATGATGGCGAAGGCCAGCAGCGGCCCCACCGGGATCAGCCACGGTAGAAAATTCGGATCACTGAGGTTAATTTCCATAAAGTCGTTTCCTCTGCGCTACCACTTCAGCAGGTTCACGTCATCGACGATCACCGACCGGCGATTGCGGTAGACCGAGATAATAATGGCGAGGCCTACAGCAGCTTCTGCCGCCGCGACCACAAAAATAAATGCGGCAAACGCCTGCCCGCTCATATTGGATGGGGTCACATAACGCCAGAAAGCCACCAGGTTGATGTTGACCGCGTTCAGCATCAGCTCCACGCTCATCAGAATGGCGATGGCATTACGCCGAGAAAGTACCCCATACACACCGATACAAAACAGCAGTGCGCCAATCAGTAAAAACATCCAGAGTGGGATCATCTTAAACTTCCCCCTTTATTCGTCGTCACGGGCGATCACAATCGCGCCGATCATGGCCGCTGTCAGAAGCAGCGAAGCGACTTCAAACGGCAGCACATATTGATTGCCATCCACCAGCGCCACACCCAGGTCAACCGTGGTCGCCACCGCTGCGGATACGGGCTGCTCGATAAAGATACTGCCCTGCCCCCAAACGGGTAGAATAATGCCACCGGCCAGCAGGATAAACAAACCCGCGCCGACCAACGCACTTAACCACCACTGATCATTGCGGATATCGTTGAGGCTGGTCATGCTGCGCGTGAGCATCACCGCGAAAATCAGCAGGATTGCAATCGCGCCGATGTAGACCAGCACTTGCACCGCTGCCAGAAAGTCCGCACTGAGCAGAACAAAAAACCCGGCGACCCCAAACAGGCTCAAAATGAGATAGAGCGCGCCATGAATCAGGTTGCGGGTTGTCACCACGCCTAACGCACCACCCAGGATGAACAGGGTCATGACGAAAAAGGCTATAGTCTGGGCGTTTAGTTCGATCATGATTTAATCACCGTTTCCTTCGCAATTAGTCGCCAGCTGCCGCGCCGACTACATGCGTATCTTCAGCAAGTGCGGCCTCGTCCAACCGCTGCCGCCGCCCCTGGTTGCGCAGCGTGTTAATGACCACCGCGATAATCAGCAGGTTCGCCGCCAACAGCACCACCGTCTGCGGCAGTGAGGAGATGAAATCGCCATCTGCCGGAGCCAGACCGAGGCTCATAATCAGACGCAGCACAAAGGCCTGCACAAGAATAACCACAATCGACAGCGGCACCATGAACTTCCAGTTGAAGCTCATCACCTGATCAATGCGCAAACGCGGGACAGTGTTACGAATAAGCAGCATCAGCCCATAGACAAAGGCCGTCTTCAGGCCGAGGTAAATAAAGCCGAGGGCAGGCACTTCCAGCACACCCGGCCCCCACCAGCCACCGAAAAACAACACGGTCACCAGCACAGCGACGGTAAAGACGTGCATAAACTCACCAGCCATGAACATCCCGAATTTAAAGCCGGAATATTCAATGTTGTAACCTGCGACCAGTTCCGATTCCGCTTCGATCAGATCAAACGGTGCACGGCCAGTCTCGGCCAGATTGGCGATGAAGAAGATAATCATCGCGACCGGTGCCTGGAAGACAAACCACATGCCACCCTGCGCAATCGTGATGTCCTGCAGGCTCATGCTGCCGGACATCAGCACCGGGATAAGCAGCGCCAGGATCATCGGCACTTCGTAACTTACCAACTGCGCGATGGTACGGAAAGCACCAAGCAGCGCGTATTTGTTATTGCTCGACCAACCCGCAATCATCACTTTGACTGCGCCGATAGAACCGACCGCGACAAAATAGAGAATGCCGATGCTCAGGTTAGAGCCGACATGAATGGGTGTAAATGGGATCACCGCCCAGATCAGCAGCACCACGCCAAACGTGATGATCGGCGCGAGATTAAAAATGAAGCGGTCAGCACCTGCCGGGGTAATATCCTCTTTGGTGAGCATCTTGAGGGCATCGGCCACAGACTGCAAAAGACCGAATGGGCCGACACGATTGGGGCCAACACGGTCCTGGATGCGGGCGGCGAATTTACGCTCAACCCAGATGAGGAAGATTACGGTGATGAGCGGCAGAGTCGCCACCAGCACCACGCCCAGCAAATTCGAGAGCAGATAGGCAAAGCCGGGATCGGCTCCGCTGGCGATCATGCAGGGTGCCAGCGTGTTGATAATATCAATACATTGTTCCATCAGATCATTCCTCGTCCCACTACATCCATTCCAGCGCGTCTTTACGCCAGGCGTAGATCAGTGCATCTGCCAGCAGGAAGATGAAGAGCAACCCTGCGCCGAAAGCAAACCAGTCCAACTGTTTGTAGGCCAGAGCCCACGGGAACAGGAAAACCATTTCGACATCAAACACCAGGAAAACCAGGGCATAAATGTAATACTGGACTTTAAACTGCACCCAGGTATCACCCACCGTTTCCACACCACATTCATAAGTCTGCTGTTTGATGGCATTGGGCTTGTGCGGGCGCACAAACCAGGATGCAGCGATTGGCAACAACGGAAATACCCACGCTATTGCGAAAAATACGCCGATAAAGGCCCACTCATTTAATACGTTCATCGGGGCAATTACTCCCAGAAAATAAATATTGATATGCGTTGGCGAACAGCACCAGGCTGTATGAAGATACTCAAATAAAATTCCATTTGTGCCATTTTGGACAAACGAAGCTAGTATAGCATCACCATCCCTCAATAGCAAAACATTGTGCAGTTTTAATAGCTGTGAATAGTGTGATGTGTGTTTGATTGCCCGAACGCCATTCTAACACACCGCTAATAAGATCACAAAACCCATTTATGACAGATTTCACATTTCAAACAGCGATTGGCGCAAACCTAAGCGATGGTTAACAAAGTGGCGTACAAGCCCATCCCTGTGGGTGTAGTCTGCACTTGTTTTTAGCCGCAAAATCCACTACAACAAGTCGTCAGCACCTAACACACCGAGAGTGAAGATGTTCAAAATTATCGATCCTGCCCCCCAGCAATGGGACACCTTTGTCAATCAGCATCCCCGCGCCCACTTCCTTCAGCAAAGCGCCTGGGGAGACTTAAAAGCGGCTTATGGCTGGCGGGTGCTGCGAGTGGCCGTGACCGATGAGCAGAATCGAATTGTGGCTGGCGCACAGATTCTGCTGCGTCCCCTGCCCGGCAAACTGGGGACGATGGCTTATATTCCGATGGGGCCGTATGTCACTGCGGACGATCAGTGGTCAACACTGTGGGGAGCGATCAACAAACGCGTGCAGCAGAAAAAAGCGGCTTTCCTGAAATGCGAACCCGGCATCTATCTGCGCGAAACCCCGCCGGATTTCTCGCGCTGGAAGCTCCAGCCTGCGCTGCAAACCATCCAGCCACCGCGCACCATTCTTATCGACATTCGCGCGGACGAAGACACCATTCTCGCCCGGATGAATCAGGGGACGCGCCGCAAAATCCGCCAGAGCCTGAAAAACAGCATCCATTATTATGAAGCGACCCGCGACGATCTGCCGAAATTTAATGCGCTGATGCAAACCACGGGTCAGCGCAATGACTTTGGTGTGCATGAGCCGGATTACTATGCGAAAATGTATGATCTGTTTGTGCCCCAGCGTGACGCGGTTCTATTTCTGGCCGACCATGAAGGCGATGCACTGGCCGGTATTTTTGTCTTCGCCAAAGGCAAAAACGCCTGGTATCTGGCCGGGGCATCCAGCGACCATAAGCGGAATCTGATGGCCAGCTATGGCATCCAGTGGCACGCGATTCAATGGGCAAAAGCCCGTGGCATTCACTCCTACGATTTGTGGGGCATCCCCGATGAAGATGAAGCCACGCTGGAAGCACAGTTCCAGGAACGCAGCGATGGCCTGTGGGGAGTTTACGGCTTCAAGCGCGGCTGGGGCGGCGACATCGTCCGCGCTGCTGACGCATGGGATCGCGTTTACAATCCCCTGTTATATAATGGATACAAAGCCGTGTTGTGGTTACGGGAGCAGCAATCATGAGCGCACTGGAACAAGAAATTATCGACAAAATCCGCAAGCTGGACGCAAATCAGCAAAAGCAAATTCTCCAACATATTGAATCAATAAAGCCCAAAGAATTTGATGCGGATGAATGGTTTCGGCAGGTAGAAGAATTTCGCTCAGCCTTGAGAGGCAAATATGGTATAGGCCATGTCAATGCTCAGGGACTTCTTGACGAACTGCGCGAGGAGGCCTCTTGGCCACGAGAGTAATCGTCGATTCTGGAGTTTTTCTCGCAGATGTTTTTGAAGAACCGCTTGCAGATCAAGCAAATGCTCTACTCAAACATCTGTTAGCACAGAATATATCTTTTGCTGCACCGATTCTGTTTCAATATGAAATTGTAGCAGTCACCCGTAAAGCTGTATTTCATAATCGCCTCACCTTAG
The DNA here is from genome assembly GCA_038258185.1 of Aggregatilineales bacterium. Lineage (GTDB taxonomy): Bacteria > Chloroflexota > Anaerolineae > Aggregatilineales > Phototrophicaceae > JAIOHN01. The sequence goes on from JBBSQD010000010.1 coordinate 27,732, forward strand.
AAGAAAGTGTAAAAGCACGAGATTTTATACTTGCTTACGACATTCACTTCTATCTGGATGATGCCCTTCTCCGACGTGGCTACGAGATAGCTACTGAATTGAACCGTCCCACAGCTTATGACTCGCAGTATCTTGCTGTAGCTGAACATCTCGGTTGTGACTTCTGGACTGCCGACAAACGTCTGTTTAATGCTGCCAGCGGTCAGTTCAGTTGGGTTAAGTGGATTGGAAATTTCGATATTGAGGATAAACTAAGCCCGTGAAGATTATTTTTGTAGATCCCAACCCGGACTTTAAAACAGCCGTTGAAGAATTTTTTGTCGGATTACCCAATATTGAATCCGTGACCGGACGGTTTGAGCAACTGCCTCAATTTGATTGTATGGTCAGCCCGGCCAACTCTTTCGGCTTGATGGACGGTGGCGTAGATGCCGCTATCACACGCTTTTTTGGCAAGCAGCTCATGGATCGTGTTCAGGATTACATTATCCGCGAGTATCGCGGTGAGCAACCCGTTGGAACTTCTTTTATTATTGAAACCGGTAACCTAAAACACCCCTTTTTAGCCCATACGCCTACCATGCGGGTTCCAATGCTCATCTCGCGTACCGATCATGTCTATAATGCGATGTGGGCGCTGCTGCTGGCTGTTCATCACCATAATGAATCGAGTGAGCAAAAAATTGAAAGCATCGCATGTCCCGGGCTGGGCACGGGTACGGGACGTGTACCTTTCCGTCAGGCAGCGCACCAGATGGCATTGGCTTATCAGAATTATTTGAATCCACCCACGCACATCGATTGGCGTTATGCTGGTCAACGCCAGTCAGAAATTCGCTATGGTGGCGACGATGGGCTGCACTTTCCACCAGAGAAAATCTGACCATGCTCACCACCCACCTCATCACCAACCGCGACCAATGGAACGATGCCCTGCGCACCCTTCCCTATGCCCATATCCTGCAAAGCTGGGAATGGGGCGAATTCAAGCGCGTGACCACCGGCTGGCAACCCCATCGAATCGCCTTTAAGCAAGGTGACGCAATCGTCGCGATGGCCTCAGTCGGCATCCGCAAAATCGGCCCGCTGCGGGTTATGTATATCCCCAAAGGCCCCGCGCTGGCTTACGCAGATGCCGATTTAGCCGCGTCGGTGCTGGATGCATTACAGGCGTTGGCGCGAAAACAATTTGCTGTCTGGTTAAAAATTGACCCGGATGTGATCAATGCAACCGGTGTCCCTGGTGAAGACGATGACCTGCCTGATGCGACCGGACAGCAGCTCATCAGCCTGCTGAAAGCCCGTGGCTGGCGCCTCTCCGACGATCAGGTGCAGTTCCGCAACACCATCACGCTTGACCTCACACAGAGCGAAGATGAGCTTTTGGCCGCCATGAGCCAGAACACCCGGCGTAAAGTCCGCACTGCGGAGAAAAAAGGCGTGATCATCCGCGCCGCGACTCTGGTGGATTTGCCGGTGCTGTATGACTTATATCGCGCAACGGGTGAACGCGATGCTTTTCTCACGCGCCGGTTTAGTTATTATCAGCAGGCGTGGCAGGCATTTATGGAAGCGGATCTGGCCCATGCGCTGATCGCTGAAGCGGAAGGCCAGCCGATTGCTCATGTGATTCTGTTTCATTTCGGGCACAAATGCTGGTACTTTTACGGTGCTTCATCGAACGAAGAACGCCAGCGCATGCCCAATTATCTGCTGCAATGGGAAGCGCTAAAGTGGGCCAAAGCTCACGGTTACGAAACCTATGATATGTGGGGTGCGCCGGACGAATTCACCGAGTCCGACTCGATGTGGGGCGTGTATGAATTCAAGCGCGGCTTTCGTGGAACGGTTACGCGTTACATTGGTGCCTGGGATTATGCCCCCTACCCTCCGTTATACACCGCCTATACCCAATTGTGGCCGCGTGTTCTGGACTGGATGAAATCGCGCAGTAAGTCATGAGGAAATCCCGCGATCTGCTTAAATCGTAATCTCCACGCGATTACCATCCGGATCGAGAATCACGCTTTCATAATAGCTATCACCCGTAGTGCGAGGCGCACTGAGGATGGTGTAGCCATCTGCCCGTAGTTGATCGGTCAGCGCATCCACCGCATCCACACTCCCCACCCCGATAGCCATATGGATATAGCCGGTAAACTGACGCAGCACATCATCGGCACTCTGCGGGATACCCGGCATGGCCATCAGTTCCAGCCGGCAGCCTGAGTCAAATGTCAGGAAGTACGACGAAAATTGTTTTCGTGGATTGGTGTACTGTGCATTCGATATGGCGCCAAAATAGTGTTCATAAAATGCGCGCATCCCTTCCAGGTTATACGTCCACATCGCAATATGATCGATTCGCATATCGGCTCCTTTTGTGTTGCACAGTCATGGACTATTCGCTAGGATTTAGCATGACGATCCCCTACCCTAAAGGACACATCATGCAACTTTATTCGCACCAGAATATTAAAACAAACGGCGTAAATTTGCATGTGGTCATGGCAGGGCCGGAAAGTGGCCCGCTGGTGATTTTGCTGCACGGCTTCCCGGAGTTCTGGTACGAATGGCGCCACCAGATTGATGCACTGGCAGAGCAGGGTTATCGCGTATGGGCACCCGACCAGCGCGGTTATAATCTCAGCGACAAACCGCAGGGTATCGCAGCCTATGCGCTGAACGAGCTGGCGAAGGATGTCATCGGCCTGATCGAAGTGGCGGGTGAGCAGGAGACGATTCTGGTGGGGCATGACTGGGGCGCAGTCGTTAGCTGGTGGACAGCCAATAATTATCCCGAAAAAATCAAAAAACTGGTCATCATCAATGTGCCGCATCACGCCGTCTTTATCCGATACGCGCGCCAGCATCCCTCACAACTGCTCAAAAGCTGGTATATGTTCTTTTTTCAGATTCCGTGGTTGCCAGAGCAAATATTTACCGCCAATAACTTCAAAGCATTGACGGATGCAGTACAGGGCACGGCTCAACCCGGCGCGTATACGGATGAGGACATGGTCGAATACCGCAAGGCATGGGCGCAACCCGGGGCGATTACCGGCATGGTGAACTGGTATCGGGCGCTCTTTCAACTCAGGCCGGATTTAGATCGCAGCCCCCGCATCACTGTTCCCATGCTGCTGATCTGGGGTAAAAAGGATCATGTGCTTGAAGCTACCATGGCCGAGGAAAGCATCAGGCTGTGTGATGATGGCAAGCTGGTTTTTCTGGAAAACGCGACCCATTGGGTGCCGCATGACGAGCCGGAACGTGTCAATCAACTCCTGATCGAGTTTTTCAGTTAATTCTGTGCTGAAGGGTGCTTAAAGTGAACTTAACTGAAGCAATGAGATTTTTTAACTCAGTCGGTTTTTATACCCAACCATTAAAGAATTATGGTTTTGCTGGCGGCAGACGACTAATACGCACGCGGGAGTTGGGAGAGGTTGTCACTGGTGACCTGTTTACAATACTACAAGATCCAGATAACGATGATGTTTGGTTGATTAGTATATCTGATCTATCTAAAGACATAACTGCATCATATGAGTCACTCGACGAAGCTATAGGAGTAGTGTGCAATCATTTTGGAATAACCTTGCCAGAATCTCCCATTTGACTTATTTGAATGACATTCTCTACTTCTGACCTTCTCTACCACGAACATCTAAAGAAGATAATGAACTTTAATTCGGTTCAATGGGACGCATTAGCCGCACATTATCAGAATTCAAAATCTATATCGCCGAGATGGTCACAAAATACACGCCCGTGCTTTCACCATCGCGGCCATACACCCGCAGGGTCCAGCGTTCCGAAACGGGCACCTGGCAGGCATAAGCCATGCCGGTATCACCCGACAGAACCTGCTCAGCACGGCAGATCCCACCCACATCCTGCCCAAGCGCATTCAACAGGGTGACATTCCGTTTGACGCGCTGGGCGCTCGGTGACATAAACTGGATCACCACCGCCATATCCTGCCCGCGCCTGGCATCAAACTGGAATTCATGCACATAACCCGGCTCAAGAATATCGGTCACAATTTCGTCAAGCACTATGAACTGAGACTTGCTGGCATCAATGACATACACGGCATTATCCTGGTTGGAAAGCACAGGCGCGTCGCCCTGGCCCACCAGTGCCCGAAACTGCGCGGGAAGGCCCGACCCAAACAGCATCAACAGAAAATAGGACGATAACAGGCTGACCAAAACCCCGCTTAGACAGCCCACCCGCCACAGGACGCTCCCTTTGCGTCGTGGGTTGCGAACTTTTTTCAGCGGCGGCAAGTCCGCTTCGGTCAACGGTTTACGGGTGAGCGGTCGGTCTTTTGGCGTGACCGGAGTGGCCGGTCGCGCGGGTGATAGATTTTCATCTGGCAGGGGCTTGCTGGTGAAACGGCGTGGCCGCGATTCGCCCGGCGCCACAGTCGCGACATTTTCCGCCGATGGTGGCGCATGATTGCGTCTATCCCGCAGCGCCAGTAAACGCACTTTCGCCTTGCCATGCAGCGGATCAAGCGCCAGCGCCCGTTCCAGACAGTCGATTTCATGCGCGGTTTTTTCGCTGGCCTGTGACGCCAGATACCATAAATCGGCAGTGGGCTGCTCCAGCAGTGGGCGCAGCAAACGGCGCGCCTGGGCTTTTTCCCCATTTTCCAGCGCCCTCATAATTGGAATTAAATTATCCAGCATGTCGATAGCCTCCCCTTCGCATTTGACCGTTAATTTATCCTAACATGATTCAATACTGACCACTGAAATAAGAATGTTGGGCACAGGGCAATCGCCGCTTAACCGGCTTGCCATCCCCCAATCTCTAGGCCGATTTTTTTAACGCAATCCGGCTATAATTAATGTGATATAAAATATCAGACTGGCCGAAACTATGCGGGAATTTTAGTCGATGGAACTTATATTTCTGGGGATCATGCTGCTGGGGGTGTTCTACCTGCTGCTGATGATTATCAGCGGCGTGGGTGAACTGGGTGACTTTGGCGTTGACCATGCGTTGGATGTCACTGGTCTTGACACTGTATTCGGGCTTGATACGAGCGAAGCCAGTGAAGCGAGTGGTTTAGGATGCAGTGTCATCGCCGCGTTTCTGGCTGGTTTTGGTGTGGTGGGTCTGGTCGGGTCACTGCTCAACTGGAGCCTGCTGGTGGTTATCGTGATCGCCGCAGCGTTTGGGCTGCTGCTGGGGCGAATGGTCATGCGCGTACTGCGCTTTGTGTATGCGCAGCAGGCCACCGATGTGTCTTCCGTCCATGATCTGATCGGCAGCAGCGGACGGGTCACTATCCACAGCGGCCCTGGCAAAACCGGCGAAGTTCTGATCGAGAGTGGGCAGATTCTCAAATATCCGATAAAGGAAATTAATGGAGCAGAACTCAAACGTGGTGATACAGTAGAAGTAGTTGATGTGCAGGGATCTTTTTTGCATGTTAAGAAAAAGCGTGTCTGAGCTATTTAAGCAGGAATAAGGGGGAACACAATGGAAGGAATTCTGGCAGTCATTGCGATTCCAGTAGTATTGCTGATTATTATTTTTGCGCTGGTGACGTTTGTTGCTATGCATTATCATCGCGTCCCGCCAAATCAGGTGATGGTGGTCTACGGGCGTAAAGAGCAGCGTCTAATCACCAGTGGTGGCGTATTTGTCATTCCGATTCTGGAAACTTATAAAACTCTGGATGTCACGATCATGACCATCAAGACCGAGAAGGATGAGGTCTATACCGTCAGCGGTGTGCCGATCCAGCTCGACTGGGTGGCGCAGGTACAGATTGATAGCCAGATCGAAGCTTTAAATACTGCTGCACGGGCTTTTCTGGATAAAACCCGCGATGAAATCCGGCAGGTAATTATGGAGACTTTAAGCGCAAATTTCCGCGCGATTGTCGGCCAGATGACCGTCGAAACCATTCATCGTGACCGTGATGATTTTATCCAGCGCGTACAGGATCTGGCAGCAGACGACGTAGCGGCGATGGGTGTACGCATCATCTCGATGGGCATTGAGGAAATCAGCGATAACGAGGGTTATCTTCAGGCGATGGCAGCGCCACAGATCGCGGCAGTCAAGCGCGATGCGACGATTGCCCAGGCTGAAGCCGAGCGCGAAGCCCGCATCAAAGCGGCTGGCGCTAAACGTGAAGCCGAACAGGCCGAATTAAACGCGGAACGTGAAATTCTGCAACAGCGTGAAGCACTGTCGCTACGTGAGGTTGAGGTCAACAAGCGCGTGGATATTGAAAAAGCCGCCTCAGACCAGGAAGTGCAGCAACGCCGCGCCTTAGCTGTGGAACAACAGCAGGAAGCCGAAATCCTGGTACCGGCACGTGCAGCAAGGCAGGCGGCTGAAATCCGCGCCGAAGCGGAACGCCGTCGGATTGAAATCGAGGCAGAAGCGCAGGCTAAGGCTGTCCGCGAACAGGCACAGGCCAGTGCCGAGGCCATCGAAAGCAAAGGTCGGGCTGAAGCTGCCGCAATGCAAGCGGCGCGGATGGCTGAAGCAGAAGGTATGAAAGCTAATCTGCTGGCGGAGGCGGAAGGTCGGCGCGAACTGGCGGCGGCCACGGCTGCTGAAGACTCGATCAATCTGCGTCAGTTCATTATTGAGCAGGTCACGCAGGCAGATGTCGCCAAAGCCGAAGCGATTTCCAAGGCGCTGGCCGGTTTGGGTGGTAATGTGCGTGTGGTGCAGTTTGGTCATAATGGCGCGGGCAGCAACGGACAAACCGGCAACACTTTTATGGATATGCTGATGAATATCCCGGAAGTGGCTGAAATGTTCCGCACCAAGGTCGAAGCCCTCAGCGGCGAGGATTTCACAGTGACCATGACGCGCATGGCACAGATGTTCAAAAGCCTTCAGGATATGGGGTCTGACGAAACAACAGTGAAGGCTGCACCTGCCAGCCATACCGACCCGGTTGTTGTTGAGTTGACTGTAGTAGACGAAACAGATGAGGAAGAAGCCGGTTAATCTGCGCTTCTACACGTGGGATGTCGTTGTGATGTCCCACGTGTTTCCCTGATCTGTGTCAATCAGAATTGCTCGTAAGCCACGACATACGCCCCACTGCTTTCCCCTTCACGCCCAAAAAGCCGCAGTTTCCATTCACCGCTCACATTGATCTGACAGATAAACGCCACGCCGGTATCGCCACTGAGGATAGTATCGCGTTGACAATCAGACTCATCACTACGTCCCTCGCTATCGAAAAGGCGCACATTCCGCCCGACACGCTGCGCAAACGGTGAAAAGAACTGAATGGCGATGGCGATTTCATCCCCGGCACGGGCGCTGAAGCCATACTCATGGGCGTAACCCGGTTCCAGCACTTCACTCAGCGGATTGTCTAATTCCAAAACGCGCACGATGACGGGTTGCACCACAGTCACTGCATCCGGTCGATTATAGACGGGCGTGCCATCAATTGACGTGACCGGGGTGGCATCAAATTCGCGTTCCAGCATGGATTCCGCATATAGTGGTGTGCCTTCAAAAGTAGCGACCGCTGTGGCATAGACCACTGTCCCCTGCGGTTCGAGCACACGCTCATCATAGCGCGAGATAAAGCTGCGAATCTGCCCCGGCAGCGATGATCCCAACAGCAGCAGCACGACATAACTCAACGTCATGCTAAAAATGATGGTGGAGCCACAGCCAATATAGGTCCATACGGAACGTCTGCGGCGGATTTGGGTTTGTTTCAAAGGTGGGAGTTCGGCTTCGGTGACGCCTTTTGGCAGCGGCGGAAAGGCAAAATCCGCAGATGGGGTATCCAGCAGTAAATCCAGCGGGGGTTGATCTTCAGCGCTGGGCGTGGCGATAAATTCGGGTTCAGAGGCGGCAGCAGCGCGGCGCAATTTGCTGAGCTGGCGTCGAGACGGTTGGTGATCGGGTTGCAGTTCCAGCGCTTGCAGCAGATAGTCTTCGGCATCGTCGGGTCGTGACAGTAACGCCGCCAGATACAGACGATCCGCATCCGGCTGTCTGAGCAGAGGCCGCAGCAGCCTGCGCGCTTTCTGCCTGTCGCCTGCTTTTATCGCCGCAATGATCGGGGTGAGGTCATCCAATCAAGCGCCCCTTCACCTGTGAATATAAACTGTATTTTTGAGTAAACATTCAACCCCGGTCTGTTTGACCGGGGTCGAGAAATCACATTTGATTATTCGTCAGCGGGCAGGATGGTAAAGACACTACCGCCGCTGCGACCATAGACTTCCGGCAGATAGAATTCCTGCCCGGTTGCCGGGATGACGTTGAAGGTTCCCGGAAGGCCAGCACGAATATAGTAGACATATTCATAGGTGCCAGCCGGCAGATAGGTGCTGTAGAGCACCACCTTCTCGTCGCGGAATTCGATATTGCCGAACCACCACCAGCCCCAACCCTGACTGAGCGGATCGCTGCTGTCCAGGCCAGGTTGGGTGCCCACCTGCTGGCTGGTTTCCAGGCCGGGATTCACACCTTCAGCACCTGCCGGGATCGGGTCTTCGATCACCGCGTAATGCAGATTATTCGGCGCGATAACCGTCAGGCGCACTTCAACCAGCTCACCCACCCGTGCTTGGTCGATGGTTTCACCCGTTTCGGTGCTGACATAACGCCGTTGCAGGATGATGCCACGATTCAGCGGTTCAACCTCCGGCACGGGCAGATAGGTTTCCAGATGTGCGGTGTAGTACAACACCCCCGCGCCATCGCTGCGCTCGATGACCAGTTCATTGATCTGGTCTTGCAGCATATCCGCGACATCGACAACCAGCTTCTGCGATTCCTTCACATTGGCTGATGATGCTTCACCTTCGGTCAACACATCGCCGTTCAGGCTGGCGCTGTAGGTGTAAGCCGGGTTCAGTTCGCCGCTGACGACCATCCAGTCAGTCAGGGCCATCACCGACCAGGCCGTTTCCTGCGTCGTTTCCCAGGCATCGCCCGTCCGTGCGATCATCAGCCAGCGCACGACATTCGGGATCAGCTCGCTATCCGGGCGCAGCTTGACCAGCGTATCCAGCACAATCGCTGTCGTACGGGTATCAGTGTTCCAGTTCCAGAAATCGGTGGTTTCCTCTTCCCAATGCGTCCCGGTGGCACTCACGATTGCACCGTTGAACAGATCGGATAGCAGCGTTTCCGTGCGGCTGTTATCCGATGGGTCGATCAGGTTCAGCGTCAGCGCCAGGAAAGCCTTGCTGTAGTAATCGAGCCGAGCACGGCTTTCATAGAGCGTCGTCGTCCGGGCGACATCCGGCGCACCAGAGCGAGCCAGCGCATACAGGATAAAAGCCTGCCGGTTCAAACGCCATGTTTCGGTATCCAGCCCCGGCACGATGAAATTATCACGCAGGAAGCTACGGGCGTTGTCGATCACATCGTCCTCTACTGCAAAGCCAGCATCACGAGCTTCACTCAGGCCGATCAAGGCATAGGCAGTCGTCAGCGGATTACTGTCGTCCTGGACAAACCAGCCCCAGCCACCGTTAACTTTTTGCTGCGCATACAACCGTTGCAGCGCGAAGTTCACGCCGTTTTCGAGGTCTGCCCGCAGCACATCATCCGACAGATTCAGATTGTCCAGTGCGCGGAAAGTGATGATATTGGGCAGGAAACGGCTCACCGTCTGCTCAATGCACTGGTGCGGGAAGTTCTTCAGATAGTTCAGACCATCGATTGTCGTCGCCGCCAGTGACGGATCAAGACTGATGCTGAGTTCGCCCTGCGTGACATCGAAACGCTGCGGCAGCGCGATGGCTTCGGTGCGCGAACCGGCTTCCCGCAGCACACCGCCTGTGCCGACTGTTTCCGGCACTTCATATTTATAGACCGGCAGCAACCGATCAGCACCCTGCCCCAGCGGTGGCTTGCTGGCATCGGTGTAAGCACCATCATCCCCATTGGCGAAGAAGGTCAGATCAAGATTGCTGACATCGTTGATAGTCACAGGCCATTCGACACGCTGACGACCACCTGCCGAGATGGTAAAGGTCTGCGCCAGATCGCCCTGAAGGGTAAAGCCGGTTCCATCCAGCGAAACTTCGACGGGCATATCTTCACCCGTGTTATTGTTGACGACCGCAACCAGCGTCAGCACATCATCAACCACGGCAAAACGCGGGGTCACCGGACGGATCAACAGCGGTTTGGTGCTGAGCAGATCAAAAGTGTCCTGCCCCACCAGCAGATCACCATCCGCGCCGCGCGTGACTGCACGCGCATCCAGACGCCAGGTGGTCAGGTTATCCGGCAGGGTAATTTCAATGGTCGCGGTGCCGTTTTCATCAGTCACAATCGACGGATTCCAGTACGGGGTATCGACAAATTCCTCACGAATATCGAAGATACCAGCTTCACCGCCGCCACCACCGCCACCCTTGATGGTGTCCAGTACCGTCTGGGTGATCTGGTCAGTATTGATGGTCAGTGGTGAACCTGTGAGCACGCTCAGACCCTGTTCGCCGTAATAGAAGCGCAGGATTGGGCCACTGTTGGGGTCACCGACCGAGAGAGTCGCCAGGTCCGTCAGGCCAATGCCGACCTCTGCCTCGACCGGGTTGCCTTCGTAATCGGTGGTTTCAATTGTATAAGTTACGGTTTCGCGTGGCCCAGCCTGATCACGGTCGGGGGTCGCATTGATGGTGATGGCTTTACGGGCATTATCCACACCCAGCTCAATCAGCCCCATGCGGAAACCAGCCACCGGGTTATTTTCATCCACGCCCTTGACGATCAACACACTGACGAACACATTGGGCGCATAATCCTCAGTGATCGGCAGGTTATAGACATACGAGTTACTGTCCATCGTCACCAGTTCAGTTTGCAGCACGTCGCCGCGCTCAACGCTGATTAAAGCCTGCGCGGTTCCCTGGAACGGTGACGTAATCAGGATTTCAGCGGTATCGCCAATTTCATAATCGGTCTGGTCAGCAATCAGGTCAATGCGGTTGCTGTTCTGCTGCCGCCATGAGACATATTCGCCACTGCTGACCCACAATGTGGTTGAGGCGACGACTTCATTACCGGCGGCATCCATGCTGGTGATCTTCACATTGAAGATGCCGCCATTGGGTGGCGTAAATGTATAGACCGCCTTGCCATTTTCATCAGTGGTGACACTGCCAGTCGTCACCGGAATTTCTTCAACTTCCCATGTCCAGGTGGTGCGACCAGCTTCATCTTCTTCCTGTACGCTTGACCAGCGCCGTTCCACAACTTCCACGCCGATCTCCTGCTCGCTGACACCCGCGCTGTCCCAATCGACAGCGATGATCTCGACATTGGCAGGCTCGCCAGCCGTGCTGACATAACTCTCTGGCCGCGCACCAATATAGATAAGCCCCTTGTGCACCACGACTTCGGCGCGTCCGGCCACGGTCAGGCCACTTTCGTCTCGCACCACTGCTTCAATAGTGAAGGTCAGGCTTTGTGTAGAGTCCTCCAGGTCTGCCGGGATTTCGATCATAAACTGACCATCGGCATCCGTGGTGCCGGTTCCGGTCGCCACTTCCTGACCATAAAAGCCATAAAACTCACCGGGGCCGCCATCATAATTGTAGTCGGCAAAGTCGTAATAACCCGCCCCGTCATAAACGAAATTATAGGTAGTGGCGCTCACACTGTAGTCGACGGTGGCATCACTGACCTTGCCGCCGAAGAAGTAGCTGCTGTCCACCAGCACACTGATCGTATCGTTCTGGACGACTTCAGTAGCTGCCGGAGTCAGTTCTACCTGGAATTCCGGCACACGATATTCAGCAACGGTGAAGTTGACACTGCCGCCTTCGTAACTGTATTCCGCGCGCGAGGGCAGCTCGACATTCAGGTGATAAAAGCCGAGTCCGGCGTCCGCCGCCACGTCAAACTGGCCGCTGAAGGTGCCGAAAGGCGTCAATTCGACATCCGCCTCATAGACCATTTCGCCTTCGTTATTGAAGATTTGCACCGGCACGGTTTTTAAGTCTGGCAGGAAATAATCCACATCATCCTGTAAGCGCACCACCCCACGGAAATACACCGGTTGATCCGGGCGATAAACCGGGCGATCTGTGTACAGATACACGCGATATTCAGATGGGAAGTAACTGGTATTCTGCCCGAACTGATAGCCTTCAATGCCATTTGACCAGTCCGACGAGCCGATACCGAATTGACCTTCAGCTTGCAAAACGGCAAGACGCGGCGTGTACAGATCAATGACCCGTGGCACATCCAGGCGCAGCAGACCATCCGCATCTGTCGTGCCTGTCCCGACCTGACCGTTATCCCGGTCATAAATAGTAAGCGGCGCATTGGCTACCGGCTCACCGGTGTCAACATCTGTCACCCATACGGTGACACTATCAATCGCTGACTTCACTACCACACTGGCGGTCGAAACCATCAGGAAGTGGCGCTGTGGGTCGAAACCGGCGTTAACCGTCTCCGGGCTGCTGGCTTCTAACAGATAGAGGCCGGGGGCGAGTGCATCACCCGAAGCCGCTTCTTCGGTCACATCCACCTCAGTGGATGCGCCGGGAATAAGCACTTCCAGGAAATATTCCTCGCCAATGCCTTCCGCCACCCACGCGCTGCGATCATCGCGCAGGCGTACTTCCCACCACAGGAGACCGTCTGCACAGACCGGCCCATCGGTGATGGTCAGGCGGTAATCGCGGTAGAGCAGATCGACAATTTCGCCATCAACCGGCGTTGCGCGTGCGCGTACCGGGTCAGGGTCACTGATGACCGTAGCGGAATCACCCACATGCAGGCGCGACTCCAGCGCACCGGGGCAATCCACCGTGCCATCAGCGGCGGCACCCAGGTCAAGCAGTTCATAACGACGGGCATTCTCAGGCGTATTGGCGGCAATCTGCCAGCTGCGCAGCAGTGCATTCGGGTCAAAATTATAGGCCGATGCCGGATCGTAACTCTGTTCCAGAACCGCCGCGATGAAATCCGATTCATTCACGCTGTAAAGTTCCAGATCCACCTGGCTGACATTGCGATGCGTCAGGAACAACTGGGTCTGTGCATTGGCGGCGTTATAGAAGCCAATCGCACCGGGAACCTGCAGGCTAACATCCGGGTCGTAGGGCACGGTTGTGTAGGTAATCACGCGCTCGGAGTCAATCGTATTGCCGTAAATATCGGCCATACCGGGGGCAATGGTGATCGTATAGGTGGTGCTGGGTTCGGTGGGGAAGGACAGATTGTAACTGTTATCCCAATCATAATAATAATCATCGAAATCGCGCCACGGTTCCGGCTCAATTGTGACTTTATCGCGCAGCGTATCGCCATCCATCGGTGAGGCAAAGTAGATCGTAAACCCACCATAGGCCTGTGCGCTCTGTGAACCATCAATCGGATCGGTGCCGATGATGGCAGGCAGCGGAACCGTCACAAAACTCCAGCTCTCCACACCAATCAGCGCCGCAGTGCCATCCAGTCCGAGGCCGCTGGTTTCATCAAATCCCGCCGTGTAGAGGGTATCCAGCCGCAGATTTTCATCCGGCACAAAATTAAAGCCGGTGCTGTCATCAGACCATTCAAATGTCCCGCTGACATTGCTGGACTGGGCCTCAGCACGCAGGTAGAAATTGGCTTCCACGTTTTCACGATTCATTGGCTGATTAAAGGTGACCATGATACTGTCATCCAGGCCGACATCGGTTGCCAGATCCATCGGCAATGTCTCGACAATAGCCGGGTTGACCGTGGTGAAGCTCCAGCTATAGGCCTCGGCCAAAGCTGCACCATCTACCGCTTCCAGACCGGGGTTGACTGTCACGGTATAGGTTGTACCGCCAGCCAGAGCAGGCTGCGGATGAAAGACATAAATCGAAGTGTTCAGCCATTCACCTTCACCCTCAACAGCAGGGTCGAAAGTGAGCGGGTTGGGCAGGTTCGCCGTATCTTCGGCAATTCCCAGCGGAACCACCGGACGATTAAAGATGACCGTAATGACAGCCCCAGCCTCAACGCCATTGGTATCCGGCGCAGGCAAAACTTCCGTCACGGCCAGCCCGCTGATTGAGCTAAACGTCAGTTCCAGCGGATCGGCCAGGGTCGCGCCATTCTCGGCTTGCAGATCCGTGCTGACACTCAGGTTAAAAGTGGTCGCTTCAGCATAGGGCTGCGACGGGGTAAACGTCAGTGAGCGCGCGGTCGGGTCACAGGTGACCTCTCCGGCAACGGCTGGCTCCAGTGTCAGCGCCGCCTGCGCACTATCACACGACAGCGGCAAATCAAAAAAGAGCGTGATCGGCTCGGCACTGCTCAATTCTTCGCCACTCAAAGGCACAGAATCAATCAGTTGCAGTACAGCATCAGGCGATTCCTGTTGAGCCGCCAGCCCGGTCACGCTTAACGTCACCAGTAGCACGAATAACATAAACGAAAAACGACGCATACGGAAAATCCCCCTGCGTAAAAAAGCAAATTAATTTGAATCTCGTATTCCTATTATATAGCAATCGCTACAGGCGACCATTACAGTATTTACGGTCAACCCACGCCTGCACTACGGACAGCGGGTGATCGCCCACTTTCATTCAGCAGATTTGCGGGACTTAGGGTACAGGAATTAAAACACCGGCACATAGGTGAATGGCAGATTGAGAATGTCCTTCACCGCCTGCCATTGCAACGCCAGCACTTCGCGCACGCTATAAATCAGATGATTATCAAATGGTGGGTCAATCGCGGGGCTGGTCGTGTTGGGAATGCCCTGCTGCCTGAATAGCAAGGTCGCCCGCAGCAGATGATAACCGTCACTGACGACAATCGCCTGCTGCCAGCCCTGAGCGTTCATAATTTCGTAGGTGTATAGCGCATTTTCCTCGGTGCTGTGGCTGTCTTCTTCGAGCCAGATTGCGTCTGATGGCACACCATTATCCATCAGGACGTCCCGACAACCGGACGCTTCACTGCGCGTGGAGCGGACAGGGACACCACCCGTACAGATGATATTCGGCGCAAGTCCCTGCTGCCACAACACCGCCGCCTGTCCTGCACGGCGGATCAACGCGGGGCCGGGGCGGTTATCGGGACGCAACCCCGCCCCCAGCACGACAATCACATCAGCGGCCTGGGCGCGGTCAACCCGGCCATAGGTCACCACCAGAATCATCAACACCATCATTAACAGCAACCACGCCAGAAACAAGCGCGGCAGAAGGTAGACAAACCATTTGCGTCCGATTGTGAGTATGCGTTTGAAAGATTGAATCATGAAGTCTTTTTGAGCTCGATGGTAAATTCACTGCCTTCATTGACTTTGCTGGTGACGCGAAGATCGCCACCGTGTAAATCAATAGCCTGTTTGACAATCGCCAGTCCCAGCCCGTTACCGGGGATGCGCCCCACATTGGCGGCGCGGTAAAAAGGCTCGAACAGTTGCGTGATATTTTCCTCCGGGATGCCAATGCCCTCATCTTTGACCACCACGAAAACCCGATCCGGTTCGCAATATAACCGTAACCAGATCCGCGAAGCGTCCGGGGAGTATTTCACGGCATTGGACAGCAGATTGACAATAGCATAACGCATCAGCTTGGGGTCGGCTGCGACGATGGCCTCGGTGCAATCGGCATCAAAGACGATCTCACGGGTGGTGCCGGCATTAAGCTGGATTTCCTCAACGACATCCTCGCATAAAGGGAACAGGTCAATGGCTTTAACGCTGAATTCATCACCGATAAATTCAGAGTGCATAAACGATAACAGGTCGTCGGTCATATCGCGTAAGCGTTTGATCTCATAATCCACAGTCTGGAAATGCTCACGTTTTCGATCATTATCCAACTGATCATAATAACGCTCCAGAATGCTGTTGGTCATCGAGATAGTTGTCAGCGGATTGCGGAATTCATGTGATACCATCGCGATAAAGCGATTGCGCAGAACGCGCATTTCGTTCTCAGTCTGCAGCTTCTGATGCAACTCGCGATTATCTTCCAGTTCGGCCTCCAGAAGTTTGCGCTCGGTGACATCATGGGCAACCACGAGGATACCGGACTGGCCTTCAAAATCCAGCTTATGCGAGATAATCTCCACCGTGATAAATTCGCCATTTTTCATACGATGCTCCCACTCACCGGAGAATTGCAAAGCAGGCCCATCGGTCTGCTGTATGTTTTCCATCAGACGCCTGACCTCTTCCGGTGAGCGGATATCCTTGAGGGTCATTGTCAGAAATTCTTCGCGGGAATAGCCATACCGAGCCACTGCGGTATCGTTCACCGATAAAAACGCCAGTGTCTGCGGGTCATAAACCCACATCGGCAGAGGGTTGTTCAAAAACAGATAGCGAAAACTTTGCTGGCTTTGCTCAATAGCCGTCTGGTCTACCCGTTTGGCCCTGAATTCACGGCGCAGAAACACGTGGAAGAAAAGTGCGGTACTGGCGACAAATGCGACACCTTTAAATGTTTGCAGTGAACTCAGCAAATAGGCATCCATTTTGACGACACTGATCAAAAATGTATCCGAAAAGAAAATCCAAATCAGTGCGACAACAAAATAAGAAGCACTAATCTTGAATTCCGGTCGCATCCGATTCCTTTCGCAACAGGTATATATCGCTTAGTTATGTCATTGCCCCGAGTTTACCACAGGTTGGCAGTCCAACAACACATTAACGAAGCTTACAAAACCCATTTCGATGGATTAAATCAGTGACGGATACCCCCGTCGTCCAGCAGATCGCCAAAACCCGGCATAGATGTGCCCAGCATCCAGCCGTCAATATTCGACAGGCGGATGCGCATGATCGGGAAGATGCCATCGGTAAAGCTAATGGATGGTTGCGGTGAGATGACCATCGGGTCTTTCAGATGCACATGGCTGATGATCTGCATGCCCATTTCAAAATCGACTTCTTCGCCTTCTTCAATCTCCTCTTTCGAGTCCGGATAGAAGTCTTCGGTCAGGTCGGTCAGGTCAAACGCGGCTTCTGCCATTTCACGATCTTCCTCGTTCAGGCCGCTGAGTGAGCGCCGCACCTGCGATTGCAGCATGCGCGTCAGCGTTTCCAGATATTCGCGCTCGCTCATCAGTGTCCCGGTGATAACCACGCCCTTGACCATCAGCGTCACACCCAGCGGTGTCCCGGCCAGATTCACCAGCGATGACACCAGATAAGCCAGTACAAAATCAGGTTCGTGCCAGGAGCCTTTTTCGTCCGCGTCTGCCCCATTAAAACCATTGAACATGGTTTAAGCTCCTTATTTTTCTATTTCGCATTTATGAATAAACGGTAGTGGATTATACAGGTATCAGCCTAAAAACACAGCGCCCACCGTGTAGGGTGGGCGCTGGATTCGTATTAGATAACTGGATTAAAATTCCGATAGGTTTTCCAGGTTATCCTTTGCGATTGAGTTTTGGTCACTACGGATATAGGTTTGTTCATTTACTTTAAACATTCTAACTTTTTCACCTTTGCGCCATGTACCATAAGACGTTTGGGTAGCAGTAACAAAGGTTTTACCTAACCTAAGCTGTGCAATAACCCAATCGCGGCTTTTATGCTGCCGATTCTCCAGTTTATTATCGTTATGCTCATACACGCGAACCTGCGCGATATAACCATAATCTGAATCGTAACGTACAGCGGTAATTACATAGTCCGCCCATTTGGAATTCATATCTTATTTTCTCCGTATTCTAACAGCATAGAAATTGTGCAAAACGGCACAAAATGTTATGCTATAAATTCAATATGTTTTAGTCAGAGGGAATTCAAGAGGTGCAACTCTTGAGACTAACCCCTCCGACAAATTAGTTACCTATGGCGATGAAAGTTATCCTTATTATCCTTTTGGGGGAACTGGATCATTGCCATAGGAATTTTTATCACGAATTTGACCATCCTTGTTATGGATGACAACCTCCGAGGCCTGATTGATAGCGATGTCTCTGGCCTTTTCAATTGCTTCCTTCTGAGTATCTGTACGCTTGGTATCTTTGGAATTGCCTTCTCCACGTACAGCCCAACCGTCATCTCGCCTTACCACATGTTGATTTTTGCCTTTTTTAGGCATGATTTCACGTCCTTATTTAACTAAACTCAATGAGATGCTACGCTTTAGCATTGTCTCCAATGCCCCGATTTCTAGCCATTTTCAAGTCACTTTTAAATAAGTCATCACCCCCTCTCATTTAATATAAAGAGAGCGACCCGAAGGCCGCCCTCTCTAACTATATGACTAGCACTCACTGTAACCGCAGGAGTCGCACTTCCGGCAACCCTCGATGCGGATCAGCGAGATCGTGCCACACGATGGGCACATATCCGCGCCGGTCTTGAAGCCGGACACCGCGCCGTTGCTGTGTGGCTCTGGCAAGGCCTGAGCCGGTTCGCTGGCCGGGGAGATTTTGATCTCACTCTGACCATTCATCGGCAGGCCAAGCTGCTGCACATTGTCTGGCGGGAAATAATGCTCCATCAACGCGCTGGCAACCACATCCGGCAGGGACGATACGCGCTGCGGCCCCATACCGATTGACCGTGCGCCACCGATCCCCTGCAACTGCTCGATAATCAGCCGGAGCATCTGCATCCGGTTTTGCGGGGCAGTCGTCCGTAACTGCAACGAAATCATCCGCCCCAGTCCTTCAGCGTCCGCCTGCAGATCGCTGCCTGCCTTGCCCACGGTCACAAATACCTCAAATGGGCTGTTATGCTCGTCGCTGTTCATGGTAATGTAGGCGGTGCCAAACGGTGTTTTGCGGCTGAGCGTCACGCCAGAAAGTTGCTTCGGACGCGGGTAGACCTTGTGCGGTGTGCTTACCTGCTCGACTTTTTCGACCGCGACTTCGGCTTTCTTAGCGGCTTCTTTCTCCGCGCGTTCATCACCCTTCAGCATCAGAACCTGTTCGTCACGGCTGCCATCACGATAGATGGTGCCGCCCTTGCAACCCAGATCGTACATCATCATGTACAGGTCGCTGACCTGATCCACAGTGTATTCATTGGGCACGTTCGAGGTCTTGCTGATGGAGCTATCAACCCAGCGCTGGATCGCCGCCTGAACTTTCACATGCTCTTCCGGCAGCAAATCCATCGCCGTGACGAAGTAATCCGGCAGTTCGGTCTGGCCGGGGTTGTTATCGAACCACTCTTTGACCAGCGGCACCTGTTCTTCATGCAGGCCAAGCCGACTCTTACGGTAATACACCCACGAGAAGAACGGCTCGATCCCGGTGGAGGTGTTGACCATCGTTCCTGTGGTGTTGTGCGACACAAAGCCATTTGCGATATAGGTTTTGTTGTCCGGAACAGAAATGTCGTAGGTATCGCAAAAGCCATCCTCGATACTGGTGACTTCATCCAGATAGACATCCATCGCCACCAACTGAGCCAGTTTAGTTTCAGCCAGCACAGGGTGAGCTGAGACCGTTTCTTTGACGAACTGCTGAGTCAATGCGCCATTGCTCACTAATCCGACAATCCGCTGCCGAACCTCGTTTTTCAGACCTTTGGACTGGACATAGAAATCATCACACAGTGCCGGTACGGCAATGCTATCACCACGATCTACAATATTACCCAGATCAGCGACTCGATCACATTTACGCTGGCTGATAAAACCAATTTGTTGGGCAAATTTTTCACTCTCACGCCGGTTCAGGATACGTAGTTCATATTTTGTTCTTGAACCGAATGTATTACTTTGTTCAGGCATCGACCGTACTGTCGCCACAATACCCAAGCCAAGCAGAGCAATCTGCACCTGGCTAATGAGTTTTTGCGAGGTCGAGACTAAGGTAATGGTTCCGCGGCTGATAGAGCCATCAGCTTCAAACAAGCCACGAAGGAAAGCTGCTACACAAGCGCGTCCAGCTTGTAAAATTTTCGATGGGATAAACGCGCCTTCAGCACCTTCACCATGATTTCCACTCGGTTTTAACAAACCATTCGCCTCAAAAAAGCGTGGAATATAGTAGCCCGTGAGGTTTGCCACCCAGCAACCCGGTCGATCTTCAACTGGAACCTGTCGATCTTGCCCCCAAACCTCACGCAGCAAGTCCTGTACATATTCCAGCAAATCCGGGTCTTGCTTTGCCACAACAATATGCAACCCGCCGCGATTTTTGGTATACCCATCCCCCATATAGAGGCCCAAGAGTTCCGCTAGAGCGGGGGTCATACGAGCAGGCAATTCACTAAGTGATCGATTACCTTGCTCAACCGCGACAAGTTTTACGGTCTCACCCTCGCCCAAGGTATTTTTCTTGAGAACAACTTTATCGCCCAACTCAATTTCATCTGTCCGCTTCCATACATAGCCACCCTTTTCATCAATTATACGAAGTCGGTGGTTATGTGTAGCTGTCAGATTAAAGCCGCGTTTCGTGGTAACCTTCTTGACCGCAGCATATCCATTGATAAAGAAGTGGGATGTTGTACGCAGGCCAATATCGGTATGGATTTCTTTCGTGAGGATTTGCCACTGTTCGCCTTCAGGATTTCCCAATTCAATAATTGGGCGTAAACCCGTTGCAGTACTCACCAGCGTGTCTGGCGCGACACAGCCAGTTGGCGCTTGTGTAGTCAGTGTGACATTGCGAATACCATTTTTCAGTACATTCTCACGCACATCTTCTGGCATCGACTGCATGAAACCACTCTGAACAAATTGTTCGCCATCGAATTGAGGGAAAGCACCTTTTTCCTGCGCCAGTTCAATTGACGTTTCATAGATCGCACGCGCCAGGAAGCCATAGACTTTGTCGATAAATTCCACAGACTCATCACTGCCATAGCGAACGCCGAGCTTAATCATCAATTCCGCCAGCCCCATGTTGTTCAGACCAACACGGCGCTCACCCAACTGCTGCTTTTTATTCTCATCGAAGAAGTAGGGCGTGGTGTCGATCACATTGTCCAGGAAACGGGTTGAATAGCGTGCGGCCACATCCAACATATCCCAATCGACATCGTGGTTGGCTTCGTCATAAAACTTCGCCAGATTAATCGCACCGAGGTTGCACACACCAAAACCTGGAAGACTCTGTTCACCGCAATTGTGGACTACCAGACCATTCGCTACGAATGAATGTGTCAGCGGTTCAGTCAGGTCAAACACTTCTTCAATGCCATCTTCATTAATGGATTCAATCGTGGCGGTAAAATGCTCGCCGTAGGGACCACGCTTGCCGCGCGTGACATAATCGTTGAGCGCAGCCTGCTTGTAGGTCATCAAAAAGCCAATTTCATCAGCGAATACAGTCATGTTCCGCCGGCTGATCACCAGTTCATGCTGTGCCTCACACCAGTACGCTTTAGGCTCACGGTTGCTATCCGGCAGTTCACGATAGCCTGCTGTCCGTCGGTTACGATAAATGCGGCTGGCAATGCCGAAATTCAACAAAAGCTGCTGCACACCTTCTAACAGTTCGATCTGGTTTGCTGCAAGGCGTACACTACCGCCTTTTTCGCGGCCATCCTGGAAACTACCATCGGCTGTGAACAAGGCTTGCAGGAAACCGCGCTGCATTTCCTCAGTACCTGTAAATACAACTTCCGGAACGAGATGCTTGGTTTCAATTAAACCGTAAGGCTCAATCAGTGTCCGTAAGCGGGTTGAACTTACACGGGCTTCATCACGCTCTGTGACCTGCGTCACGCCTACCGGGTAAGTCCGATTGACTTTTTGGGTAAATGGCGCAACCATCTCGTCGACGTAACCGGCGAACATGGGGGCAAGTTCCTGCTTTTCATCACCGAAAAATGACAGCACAGCGCTGTTGCTTTTAATGGTGCCATCACCGATCAGCCAACCCAGCACACGTCCTAACTCCAATGAACCGGTAACACCGAAGCCACCTTTGCGATTCAGAATGTGAATTTTATCGCCTGCTTCCAGTTCACCGACCTCAACCCAACCCAGCGGAGTCATAACCCGGTGATCGGCAGTAGCGCGTAGGTAGTAACCCTCTTTGGTTTGCAGCCGATAAACTGGTTTTGTACCGGTAGCAAAAACACGCGTGGACGGTGTCGTATGATCTTCCAGTCCAAAACGTCCATCAGTGGCCACACTGATCTCAGTTTCGTCATCGAAAAGTTCAATCGCTTTAACCAGACCTTTGTCGGTAAAAATACGGGTATCACCCGTCACACAGGGATTTGTAGCGATGAGCGGGCTAAAGTAATGACTGTTCGACATCTTATTCGAGCGTTCATTAAACCACACACCCGGCTCGGCACTGGCCCAGGCACTTTCAATGATGGCGTTCCAGACTTCACGCGCTTTAACCGTCTTATAATGCAGCACGCGCCGTCCGCTGGCCTGCCATTTTTCCAAATCACCATCCCAGTCTGTATCATAATCCGGGTAATCGGTATCAGGGAAAACCAGATCCCAATCGCCATCTGCTTTGACAGCATCCATCAGCTTGTCAGACACACCCACACTGATATTGGCATTGGTGATTTGCCCAGCCTGACGCTTGCTGTTGATAAAATCAAACACGTCCGGATGCCAGTCATTGAGGATGAGCATCAGGGCGCCCCTTCTGGACCCTCCCTGCTCGATAAGACCCGTTACGAAGCTATAAAGAGCCCCCCAGGAAACCGCGCCACTCGAACGACCGTTCACGCCTTTAACATAAGCGTGACGTGGCCGCAGGCTAGATACATTAATGCCCACTCCACCCCCGCGTGACATGATCTCGGTCATCTGGCGCAAGGTCTCGATAATACCACCACGCGAGTCACGGGGGGATGGCACAACATAGCAGTTGGAGACCACCAAACCGGCGGACACAAAGGAATGATCTTCATCCACTTCGATATCCATGACGATACCTTCATAGCGTTCCACGTCAATGGTATTGATCCGTACCCAACGCAGGCCATCATATTCGATATAGTACTTGAGGTCAGTGGTAAATTCCGGCGCTTGCACCCCAAAGAAACGCTCAAATAGTGGCCCACATTCGTTTGCAGTTGCCTGCAAGCGGTAAGCGGGTACACGCCCCAAACGATGGGTGTTTTCCTTAATGGAAAACAGATAACCAAGGCGCAGCAAAAGCTGATGAATTTGCGTGGTCAGCACTCGATTGGATAATAATATCCCTAGCTGATTATCGGACACATAGCCATCTGCACTGAAAAGACCATGCAAAAGAGCCAATGTCAACTCATTAGGCAAATGCAGCAGTTGCTCTGGAATACGTTTCCCGTAGCTATAATAGCCCAGGAAGGCCTTAAAGAACTGGCCTAAAGGCATTGAATTGACCCACAGATCATACCAGCGCTGTG
>JBBSQD010000011.1:0-50290 GCA_038258185.1 Aggregatilineales bacterium
GCAAAGCCTTTATTTTTCCCGGCCTGGAAGATTTCGGCATCACGCCTGTACAGGCGCAGGCCGCAGGCCGCCCGGTGATCGCGTTTGGTGGCGGTGGCGCTTTGGACACAGTGATTCCGGGTGTTACCGGCGTACATTTCGACTCGATGACAGTCGATGCGCTGGCAGATGCAATGGCGGCTTTTGATGTGCGTCAGTATGATGCAGATACCATACGCACACATGCGCTGCGCTTTGATGTCCGGATTTTCAACCAGCAGATCAGCAGCTTTGTCGAACAATCCTGGGAAGCTTTCCACTCTAAATGCCCATTTTTATGGGATAATCCTATAGTTGTGTGATCACAGAGGTGATTATGGAATTGCGAATGGTTGCGCGGGTACTTCTGCGCCGCTGGTGGCTGATACTCATCCCACTGGTTATTACGATAGGCATTACCCTGCCCGACATGGTGAACCGCGAAGGGGCGGCTGTCAATTACACCACGATGATCCGTTACAGCGCCGCGCAGCAGGTTGAAGCCCTGCCGCCGCGTGATGGGGATTTGCAGGACATCTGGCTGGCATCAGAGTATACGGTGAACGCGCTGACTTCCTGGGTACAGACGGATAGTTTCAAGCAGGAAGTGGCGCTTAAAGCCGCTGAACAGGGTGTTGCGCTTAACCAACCACTGTTGGGGGTTGCTGCGGATAATCAACGCAGCGTGGGGCAATTGTTCCTCAGCTATCCGCAGGAAACTGATCTGGCGGTGATTGTCCAGTCTGCGATTGACGTGCTGACCAGCCGCAATCAGTTTTACTTTCCGCAGATGGGCAGTGCTGCGGCCAGCGTCACCATTCTGGATACGCCGATTATCAGCGCAGCACCGCAACCGCTGACCAATCGCTTCGAGCCTTTTATCCGCATTGGCCTGGGTTTGCTGGCAGGGCTGGGACTGGCACTGCTGGCGCATTATCTTGATCCGACCTTACGCCGCCGGGAAGATGTCGAAGCTTTAGGCATACCGGTGATTGCGACATTACCTCGGAAATAATACCGGAGATGAACGCTATGATGAAAACACTGAAACTGATTTTACTGGCGCTGCTACTGGTGATTCCGGTCCAGGCCCAGAATGATTTCCCTGTCCCGTTTACCTGGGATACAGCCGGGATTACTTTTTTGTATCCAGCCAATTGGGATACACCGCTTGCCGTCAATGATGGTGGGCCAAGTGCGTTACAACTGGCACAGTCTCTCGTGGAATTGCCCGAATTGCGTCCGCCTGCCGTGCCGGTGATAACCTTCACGCTGTTCAGCGGTGTGGATTCGTCAAATGCGGATTTTACGGAATGGCTGCAGGCGTCGCTGACCGAGCTGGATGTGCAGCCGGATGACAGCCCAACTTCGATCAATTTTATCGGCGCTAACGGGCAGCAGATGCGCGGCGCAACGGCAGATGGTCAGTATTCTGGTTTGAGCCGTGCAGCAGTGCTGGCGGACGGCAGTGTGCTGGTCTTGGCTGGTCGTACGCTGGCGGTGCAGCAGGCCGAATTTGAAACGATATTTGAACTGGTGGCGAACAGCACATCCACCAATGCCAGCGATGTCGGCGCAATTCTGCCGACTGAAACCGATGATGAAGAGACTGCTGTATCAACCTATGGTGTGGTCTGGAACACGCAGCGCTCATTTGAGGATGGTGAAGCCGCTTTCCTCGAATTATCCGGGCTGGTCTATGCGTCGGGTGACCTGCTCTATAGCTATGATTACAGCCTGGGTCTGGTGCAGTTTGACGCTGTGAGTGGGCGAGTATTAGGTGTTTATCCCAACGAAAATATTGTTGACCCGGTCAGTATGGCGGTGGATAGCAGCGGCACAGTTTATGTCACCGATCTGGACTGCTCGTGCATTTATATGTTTGGCAGTGAGCGTGCATGGCGCACGGATACCCTCAGCGGATTTGGTGAGAATGCGCCTTATTATGTTGCTGCGACACCTGATGGCCGCGTTTTTGCGACCAATGAAAATGATGAGGGAGTGATCACTGTGCGGGTGTTCCAGAGCGGGACGTTCCAGCAGGAAATTCCGCTGAGCGAGGATATGTTCCTGCAACCTCTATTAGCCACTGATCCGGCTGGCCGGGTGCTGGCCCTGACCGAATTTGGTGATATTCTGGCGCTGGAATCCGGCAGTGCGACACCGCTTTATGTGATTGATGTTCTGTCGGAAACTGTGACCGGCATGGTGGTGACGGCGGAGGGTAATTTCGCCATCGCTGATCTCGATCAGGGTATTGTGATTGTCGATAATCAGGGCACGCTGATTGATCAACCGGTGCAACTGGTCAGCGAAATTCCACAGCCCGGTCAGGTGGTTTCGCCCACAGGTATCGCCATCGGCCCGGATGGCACGCTGTATTATGCGGATAGCGATGGTCGCTTTGGCGCGGTCACAGCCATCAGCACCAGCGTGCCGCAGGGGCGCATCGGCACGGTTGCTCTGACTTATGACTTATCGGTTCAGGGCGATTTAAATGAGGCTGTGCCAGCGCAATCATGGACATT
This sequence comes from Aggregatilineales bacterium, assembly GCA_038258185.1. GTDB lineage: Bacteria > Chloroflexota > Anaerolineae > Aggregatilineales > Phototrophicaceae > JAIOHN01. The sequence goes on from JBBSQD010000011.1 coordinate 2,547, forward strand.
TGAAGGCACTGCGGGACAGATGGTGACCATCAATGCTACAGATGCCAGTTTCAGTGATGCCTTTGACCTGCGTTTGCGGCTGCTGGCTCCTGATGGAAGTGAAGAAGCATTGAGCGAAGATCAGCCTGGCGAAGACCTGTATAGCCCCAATGACCCGCAGATCAAAAATCACACACTGGCGGCAAGTGGCACTTACACCATTGCCATTGAAGCGGTGGACGGTCAAGGGGTGTATAAGCTGGTGATTACGCCTGCTCGCATAATTACGCTGGATACGGCGGGTGCGGCAGCGCTGGATGGTCAGTTAGATGATGTGCTGGTGTCGCAGCAATGGATATTAGAGGGTCAGGCTGGACAGACGCTCGATATCACCCTGCAATCCGTAGATGGCAGTACAGATACCGTTCTGCGTGTTCTGGGGCCACAGGGCGATGTGCTGGCGGAAAATGACGACGCGGATAATACTGATCTGGGCACGGACTCGCAGTTGATGGGCGTGACGCTGCCGGAGAATGGGACGTATATCATCGAGGCCGCGCGTTTTGATGGATCTGGCCCGTATCAGTTGCGTATCAGCCCCACTACGCAATCCGAATAATTGAGCAAACCAAAGCAGTAAGGGACACAAAATTCGTCCCTTACTGCTTTTCAACTTACTGCACTTCGTCCTGTGGATAACCTTCGTTTTCAGCGTAACGCTGCTGTAATTCACTACTATGGAAATACCAGGCAATGCCCAGAGTGGCACCGCTAAACATCCCCCCAACGACAATCCCCACAATCACCGCTTGAATCAGGCTGTTGTCCTGTGCCAGTGACAGCAGCACCATCAACACAATACTGGCTACCACACTGATGAGGGCGGTCGCCAGCGGTGATAACCACTCACGCCGGATAGAGAGATAAGTGCCCAGCAGCAGCAACGCCATCAGCACAAAAAAGATCCAGGCCATACCTTGCATAATGTTGTCTCCAGTTTTAGAGATGCCGCAGGATAGCCCGAACGGGTGACCCACAGACACCATCAATTTTTAAGGGCAGCGCGATAAGTTCATAATGCCCATCCGGCACAGCGCGCAGAAACAGCGTCTCCAGATTAACCATGTTATAACGCCGCAGCGCATGATGACACGGCAATTCGGTACTATCCAGCGCATCGACGGACGGCGAATCCAGACCAATCAAACGAATTTCGAGTTTTGCCAGCCAGTCAATCAGCTCAATGCTGAGATATGGGAATTCCAGCGGCCACTGATTATCCGGTAAGTCGCTCACGTGGCTGTGAATTAACAGCCGTTGGGCGCCTTCCAGATTGGTGTGCGCAAAATCTGCCGGTGTTAAGGGGCCGTCCTGCCGCGTGACTGTGACGACGCCGGCCGGCCCGATATAAGCCTCCAGCGGCATTTGCGCCGGATGCACGTGTTCATCCTCATAGTGATAATAAGCATCGGCATGCGTTCCCGTGTGGGCGCTGAGGTTGAGCGTCGTCAGGTTGACCGAGGCACCCTCAGCGCGGCGCATGACATGGACAGCACTAAAAGGGGTATCCCCCGGCCAGACTTCAAGATCAGGTGAGATTGTGCGGGTGATGTCGTAAATCATCTTTGGCATAAACGAAATGACTTTCCAGTTTATGTGTATTGTAGGACTATTTCTTAGTGTAGCAAATGCTGGTAAAAATTGGCGTAAGATAATGTTTTTCATATCGAGTGCATGCGCTGTAGGTGGTCAGGCTCATGGTAAAATAGTCGTCGCCATCAATGCCAGATCGGCTTTACCTGTTGGCGGGGCTTGATTTGACGATGTTAGCGCGAGGCCGCATAATCTTTTGAGGATCAGCCTGGTATCTGGCTCGGATTTTGCTACAGGTGAAATATTTGTGATTGATGGTGGATTAAGTATCCCCTTGATTTAGGTCTGGCAGGAGAAGTGTTGATTTGCGTTTTGTGATGTACACCGATAAAACTGTTGCTCAGTCCATGAGCGCGATCAATGAACGATTACATGCAGCACCCACAAAAAGCCGCCCGCAGATGGATGGCTGGGTAGAAAAAAGTGGGCGTTTTGCAATGGGTGTAAAAACCGAACTGAAATGGAGTATCACCCGCCAGACCTATATGCGTGGTCAGGCAGAGCGCCAGAGTGGCGTGACGGTGGTTGAAGGTAACGTGCCCAGTGGGGTGACGCGAGAAGGGCAGGCAGTGATTTTTGGGGCGCTGCTGCTGGTGGGCTTACTGATTTTCCTGCAGGGGAATGCGCTGTTTGCAATGGTGGCAATAGCCGTTGGTGCGGCCCTGTTTGTGCCATTGCGCGGTGATTATCAGAACAGCGAAATTCTGCTGTCAGAATTACAGAAGACCCTGAATGCGCGCTTGACTCCGCCCAAGAAAACCACCTCTAAACGGGGCTGATTACGTTTTGTCTATCAAAACACCAATGAGAAAAGGACAGGATCATGAGTGATTCACTGCTTATTGAGCGACATGAAGCAGTTACCCTGCTAACCATCAATCGGCCCGAAACGCGCAACGCACTGGATGATAGCATCAGCCTGGAATTGCGGGAAGCGCTTGAGGCCTGCGAGACGGACGGCACACGCTGCATTATTCTGACGGGCGCGGCGGGTTCTTTCTCATCCGGGGCGGATATTAAAAAAGCACTGAGTTCGGGCTTTACGATTGAATCTGCGCAACACACCCTAACAGAAGCCTACAGGCCCATGCTTAAGGCGATCAGAGCTTCGTCGTGGCCGGTCATTGCCGCTGTCGATGGTTATGCAGCCGGTATTGGCTGTGATCTGGCTTTAACCTGTGACTTGCGGTTGGTGTCTGAGCGTGGCCGTTTTGCAGAATTATTCGCCCGCGTTGGCTTAATCCCCGATGGCGGTGGCACCTATCTGCTGCCCCGCTTGATTGGGCTGGGTCGGGCAATGGAACTGATGTTTACCGGACGCGACGTGCTAGCCCATGAAGCTGTTCAGATCGGATTAGCCAATCAGACCTATCCGGTAGAGACGTTTATGTCCGATGTGCTGGATTACGCGCAGCAAATCGCTAAGAAATCCCCGCATGCACTTAAGCGCGGAAAAGCGGCTATGCTGGCCGCTTTGTCCAGCAGTTATGACGATGCTTTAGCTCAGGAAGCCCGTTATCAGATGGAGATTTTCCAGCAACCCGATGGGCTGGAAGGCTTTCAGGCCTTTATCGAAAAACGTGCACCCCACTGGTATTAAAGTATCCCGTCACCGGTGAGGTTCAGGCGTTTTAGTAGCTGATGGGAACCGGCGTGACTGTCGGCGCATTGCCGGAGATCAACGCCGGAAGGAAGAAGCGCTCACGTTCCGTATTGGTCAGGTCAAAGATTATGCGGCTGCGGCCAATAGCGATGAGTTCTTCCACATCGACAATCCACATGCTGACAATGCCGCCGCGAATCCGCGAGATAATCCGGCTTTCGTCAGCATTCCACGCTGCGCTTTGGATGACATCAGGATTATTAAGCAGCAAGAGTTCTTTGCCGCTGTCGACATCCCATACGCGCAGTGTACTGTCGCTGGGCCACGTGAGAATCCGCGTCTCATCCTGATTCCACATCGCCCCCAACACATTGCGATTGTGCTGAATCGCCAGCAAACCGGCGCTTTCCGGGTTTTCAGCCAGCGCATTCCAGATGCGTACTAAGCCATTGGACGACCACGATAGGATTCGACTGCCATCCTTGTTCCAGGTGGCGCCGGAAATACCAAAGCTGCTGGCGCCATGTGGCAGCGCCAGCAGAATTCCACCATCACTCGCATCCCAGATACGCAGGACATCATCCCCTTTACCCGTCCAGGTCATGATGCGACTTTCATCAGGGCTCCAGTACGCATTACGGACCACAGTCGGGTGAAAGAGTGTAATGGCTGGTTGAAGCTCACTGTCGCCATTATTATTTTCAGAAGGAACATTCCATACGCGTACGCCGCCATCCTGTGCCCACGATAAAACCTGATTGCCCTTAGTGTTCCAGTTGGCACCCTGCACATTAAAGCTCAAACGACCGCGATCATGGGGGAGGTTAAATAACATCTCACCTTCCAGCGCGTCCCAGATCTGCACGGTATCCATATTTGTCCAGACCAGAATACGTTTGCCTCTGGCATCCCACAGTGCGCCACGGACACGACCGCTGTGACGCAGGTTGACCGGTAAGCTGTTTTCGCCGGATGTATCCCACACCTGCACAACACCATCGGTTGACCAGGCTGAAACCCGGCTTTCATCCGCATTCCACGATGCGCTCTGGACAGGGCTGGTCTGTGCAAAGGCGCGGATTAAAGTGCCATCCGCCGCATTCCAGATGCGCAGGGCGTTTTCGGCATCCGCACCCCATGAGAGAATTTTGCTTTCATCCTTGCTCCAGGCCGCGCCATTGACTGCGCCGTTGTGACGCATCGAGGTTAACTGCTGGCCGCTGGTGGCATCCCACACGTTGATTGCGCCGTCATTGGCCCAGGTAATAAATTGCGTATGGGCATTATTCCAGACGACGCCATTGGTCGTGGATTCAGGCTGGATGTTAATGACCGGCCCCTGAATTTCGCCTGCTTGTTCAACAGTTGTCCACAGATGGATGCGATTGTCGATAGTGGACGATAGGATCAACTGCCGGTCTTCATCCAGAAAAGCACGATCAACGGAATTGCTGTGCTGGAAGCGCTGAAGCTCTGCGCCGCTTACCGCGTTCCATAAGCGCACAGTGGTATCCGTTGACCATGTGAGGATCAGCGACTCCGAATCATTCCACTTCGCGCCATTGACAGAATTGTTATGCGAAAGGTTGAGCAGTTGAATGCCATCAACCGCATTCCAGACGCGGACGTTGCCATCCAGACTCCATGAAAGGATACGCGTGCCATCGCTATTCCAGTTTGCGCCATTTACGGCTCGGTTGTGTGGCAGATTTAAGCGCTGCGTCCCGGCGGCAGCGTCCCACGTGCGCACACTGCCGCTTAAAGACCAGGTCAAAATCTGCGTGCTGTCCGGGCTCCAACTGGCTCCCTGAACATCCGCACCTGTTGGCAGGATGGTGATCAGTGTGCCGGTGAGCGCCCACACACGGACGGCTCCATTAGCAGACCATATCAGCGCACGCTGCCCATCTCGGCTCCATGCTGCCCCGCGGATGACGCTTTCCTGATTAAAGCTGGCCAGTTGCTGACCATTGATATCCCACAGATAAGCCTTGCCATCCGAGTTCCATGTGACAATTTGCGACGCATCCTGTTTCCAGATGGCCCCTAATACCGAAACCGGATTTTCCGGCACAAAACTCATGATGGCCTGCCCCTCAGCATCCCACAGACGGGTCGTGCCATCGGCTGACCATGTCAAAATCTGAGTTTCGTCGTTATTCCACATCGCCCCATTCACGGCATCAAGGTGACGCAGGGAAAATAACTCCGTCTGAATCAGTGGGTCCCAGACTTTGGCCGTGCCATCATCACCCCACGTGAGGATGCGGCTGCGATCTTTATTCCAGATGGCCCCACGGACGGTGCCGTTATGTTGCAGGATCAGCAGATTATCACCACTGACGACATTTGCCAGATAGGCGGCATCGCCTGATGCGGTAAGCACTTCATCCGTTTGGCTGCCCCAGCGAATACTGTTAATGGTATCGGTATAACGCAGGGCGAGTAGTTTTTTAGGCGGGTTATTGAGCGCATTGAGCAATGCCTTGCTGCTTTCGCTGTTAAAGACGCGGGGATAGCTGGAAAGCGACTCCAGGCTCAAGAGCAGTGCCACCCGATAATGCTCGTCCTCTAACTGCTGGCGCGAAAGATCAGCCAGGAACAAAGCCTGAGTATTAAGCGCCTGATCAAGATTGAGTTCCGCACGCTGGAAGCCCAATAAGGCGAAAACTGCCAGAATCAGCGCAGCGATCAAGCCGACCACCAGACTTCCGACGGTGACACGCTGACGGCGCACCGCTGCCTGACGGCTGGCGATAATATATTCGGTCTGTAGTTCAGTTGGTTTGGGGTCTTTACTGCCACTCTCGATGAGCCATTTTTCGGCATTTGCCAGATCGCTGCCGCGTAAGAGAAAGCTGTTGTCCTCTTGTTCGCGCTCCCACTCACGCGCACGAGTAATGAGCCGTGTATGCCCCTGACGGTAAAGCCAGTCATTATCCAGCGCGACAATGACCTTTTCCAGCGCAGTGTCAAAGCTGTCTTCGCCATTAAAGAAAATCTGATTGATGTGGCGAATACTATCGGGCAACTGCGTGTCATCAATCTCACGGATGACAACCGGAATCAGCTTTTTATTGTTCTCATAGGCATAGCGTAATTCCCCCAGACAATATTCTGAAACCAGATAATCCGGGCTGAGAACGGCCAGCAGCGCGTCCGAACTTTCGATTCCGCGTAACAGATCCTGATTGAAATCCACGCTGCCGGGGGGGATATCCTCCCAGTCGATCCAGACATCCTTACCATTCGCTTTTAGGGCTTCATCCAGTCGTTTTACAAAATCTTTATCGATGCGGCGGTAAGACATGAATACATCGGACATGGGCGTTTTCCTGACCTTTAGAGTTGATGCTGGGCGCGGATATGCGCGAGAAGGGCTTCACAACCTTTGGTGACCAGATCGTAGACATGGTCGAAACGATTATCGTAGTATGGGTCGGGAACCTCGATTGTTTTTTCTGTTCCGGCGCGATTGGCATAACTGAGAAACAACGCTATCTCAGCTTCACTTCCCCTGGCCATCTGTTCAATAACGGGCAGATGTGATTTATCCATCGCCAGGATGTAATCAAAATCTTCAAGATCGGTGCGTTTGAGCTGGCGTGCACGTCCGTTGTAGGGCACATTGTGACGTTTGAGTACGTTCAGTGTGCCGCGATGGGCGGTTTCCCCGGCGTGCCAATTACCTGTGCCTGCAGAATCCACCGTGATTTTATCGGCCAGACCCTCTTTGCGGATCATGTCCTGTAGTACAGCGTCTGCCATGGGGGAACGACAAATATTCCCTGTACAGACAAATAACACGTTAATCATTGTCGAATTATCCTTTGATGAAGGCTGCGATCATCATACAGTTTAATCATAACCAATAATTTCTATTGCGGGATAGGTTTTTCCAGCCAGAAAATTATTGGATTATTTATCATCCGCATGTTGTACTTCCAGAGTAATACAAAAAACGCGGACGCATTGCAGCCGTAGGATAAACGTCAGCCGTTTGTCAGTAAAATCAAAGGGTCAATTGTCAATCTGATAGTAAAGCCCTACAACCGACGGTGATCGATTCCAGGTGATGGCCAGTTCAACCAGCGTATTCAACTTTTCTGCGCAATCATGTGAGGCTGAAAGTTGCTGGATGGTCTGCTTTTGCGAGACAGACTCGATTTCTTCGGGCGTGGCTTTGACCAGCAGATCCCAGAATTCATCCGCGATGACATAGGTCGCCGGGGTACCCGGTTGAACCGCATCATAACGCTCGTCCAACGCGCGAATTTCGTCGGTCATGTCAGCGGGAATCCAGAAATCAGAACCTTCCAGAGGCAGGTGTTGGGTATTCAGGCATTCATGGGGCTGCATAGCTCGAACTTCCGCCAGATGCGCCAGTAAAGGCTGAACAAGCTCGCGGTTGATCTGGCATTGGGACACAATGAAGTGTTGATAAACGGCGTTGAAAAGGGTTTGACGGGCGACCATTGGGGACTCTGCATCGGGATATAACACGTGAAGATAGCTGTCGGAAAGATCACACATGGGCACTTGTCCCGGGTCACGCACCATTTCCAGCTTATTCATCTGCCAACTGGTAGTATGGCGCAACTGTGCCAGCCGAGGTTGCAGCCAGCTTACACTCAGGTCAAGATTGCAGGGGAAAGTTGTCTGGCGATTTTCTAAACGGGAAAAAGCCATCAGAATGGGACGGCGTACCCACATTTCCTGTAATTGCAGGAGATCAACGACATCAAATACTGTTTTCATTACTGTGAACCAGGTTATTTTACACTCAGTTTTGCTATCTGAATCCGGGCTATTTGGATTTTTCCAATTCGATTTTTTGCGCGTTCAGGTCTTCCAGCGCGGTTTGTGCATAGCTGCGGACATCACTGCTTTCATCTGACAGTAACGCCTCTAATGCCGGGATAGCCTGATACGAATTGCTCCATCCCAGCGCACGCGCCGCATAGGAGCGCACGTAATTGTCTTCGTCCTTCAAGGCGTCGATCAAACCTTCAGTAGCAGTTTCGTCGACGACCCAGCATAAAGCACGAGCGGCGTAGCGTCTGACCAGTAAATCCTGATCCTGTAAGGCGACCAGCAGCGGCTGCACTGCATCCGGCCCGCCGACCCAGCCCAGCGCGGTTGCGGCATGGACGCGCACATCCGCATCTTCATCCATCAACAGGGCGGTCAAGGGGTCAACCGCTAATTCCTTGTAATTGATGAGTTCCATAACAACCGATTTACGTACGGCTGGGTCAAGGTCGATCAGCTTTTCCTGTAAACGCATGAATTCCACTTTGCTGTGGGTTACGCTGCCATTGCTCAGGTGATTGCTGTCTTCCTGCAGCACGAGTGCCCGACTCAGATAATGGCGGGCATTTTTGTAGGTGGGATCAATCGACAGCACACGCTGCAAATCATTAATCACCTGAGCAAGATTGGGTGCGTCGGTCAGCATTTCGCGCATGGAGCGGAAATAAAGACGCTCCATCTCTGCAATAAGCGATGGAGCAGGCCGTGCCCGGATCGGCTTGAAACTGCCTGTTAAGCGCGTGAACACGATGATGAGCAAGATGAGACCACTGGCGACGATCAGCGGTATAGCCAGAGAGTTCATTGAATCGAAAATGATGAGCGCCAGTGCTGCCAGGGTCAGGAGCACGAAAAGAATGGTCAATATCCGGCGCACTGTAAAGCTCCTTGCTTAGGAAAAAGCGCGATTCTTAGAGGCTAATTGCTCTCAGTACGATCTTCTGCGATTTCGTCCGGGATACCACCTTCAGAGGCCATGTCTGACTCTTGCAAGACATCTTCTTTGGTAATACCGCGTTCTTCAGCTTCTATCTCGATAGGCTTAGCTTCGTCAACCAATTCCTGCTCCGGCTCTTCAGCAGGTATACTAGCTACGGACGCGGCATCATGGCTGATCATGGTGATCTTGCCATCAATGAATGCGCCTTCTTCAGTCGTAAGGGCAGTCGCGTGGATATCGCCCCAGATGCGCCCTGTACGAAGCAGTTGAACTTTTTTACCACTTACATTGCCATGCACCGCACCCGCGATGGAGACATTGCGCGCGTGAATATCGGCGGTGATTTTGGCCGTTTCGCCTACCAGCACATTTCCATCAATCTCTAAAGTACCGGTAAATGTGCCATCTAAGCGCACATTGGCTTTACTGCTGAGTTTGCCTTCCAGAGTACAGTTCGCCCCTAAAACCGTTTCAAAACCAACGGGTTGTGGGGGCAGTGCTGGAATGGTGGATTGTGACCGCTCTTCAGTAGTGCTGGGTGGAGCGTCAGGCTGACGACGACTGCTGAAAAATGACATAGCGACCTCAAATGCGTAAGTTAAATCCAATATCCATTACTATACTGCAATTTAGTGTCTGGCTCAACTGCCACTGCTGACTCATTTAGAACTTACATTCGTATGAGAAGCTAAAGAAAGCAAACTTAGCATCAACTCACAGACTATTACTTTAATATTTGGAAATGTTTATTTTTATGTGGGTTAAGCCTGGGTTATGATAAATTCGTAAGTGTGCTATGTTTCAGATCATTGAGAAAGGAATTTTGGTGAGACGACAAACTTTTTTCGTGATAGGTTTGCTTCTGGGAGCATTAACAACTTTTGGTATGGTTTCCGCCCAGGATGGATTGACGGAAACGTACTCTGACGGAGAAATCACTTTTCGTTACCCGGCAGATGGTGAAGTAGAAATTTCGGAGAACGACCTTATTTATATTGATACCCCTGATTACACCGTGTCTATGCTTGGGCCGGGAATAGTGGGTAATTTTGAATCAGGTTCTGATGATAGAGCTACGCTTTTGATCGATAACTTTTTAGATATTATTGAGGCGGAAGGTGGTAAATCAAGCACGGTTGAACTGGATGGCCGTGTACTGATGCGCCAGGATTATGAAGATGAAAACTTTACGGGGTTCGTGCTGGTATTTACACTGGAAGATGACTCTCTGGTTCTGGTGGATGCGTTTTCAGCAGTAGTGAGTGTCGACGAATATGCGGATACGGTTCTGGAAATCGCTTTATCGGTTGAATTTGATAGCGATGGTGTAAAGACGGATGGTGAATTGCCCGCTACGCTTAAAGATTACGATGGGGATTGGCAGGATGCGATCAGCGAGCTGGAAGACCTTGGTGCGATTCCAACAGGTGGCAGCCTTGTCTTTCTTGAAAATCGCGCATTCTTTAGCGGACGTGGAGACTGGTTTACAGGTTTGGCGCGCCGTGCCTCGAATACCGATATTGTCATGGCGGGTGAACTCACTTTTAATGTGGGTGACGCCAATGAGTTTGAAACGTGTTCACTCCTGTCGCGGATTGTGACCGATAACGAAGGGCAGGCCATTCGTTTTCTGGATGTAGGAATTGTGAACGAAGGCAGTATTTTCTATCTGGATCGCTATGGCGCAGGCTCCGATGATTATGAGGGCAGCCAGATTGATGTCGATGACTTTGACTTTACCAGCCCGCATCATTTTCTGATTATTGCGCTGGATGATACGCTTACAGTTTATCTGGACGGTGAGCGGTTGATTAACCAGGCACCGATTGCCGAACGCGCTGGCAGTTATGGTGTGGCTCTGCGTGGTCGCGGCCCCAATGCGTTGTGTGAAGGGCGTAATATGTGGGTGTATGAAGCCCCATCGGTGGAAGCCGGAGTATGTGAGGTGACGGCAAGCAGCTCAGTCAATAAGCGAACTGGCCCCGGTACGAGTTATGCACTTGCGGGTAGTCTGAGCGCTGCAACCACGGCTGAAGTGATTGGACAATCTACAGACACCAGCGGTTTTACCTGGTGGCAGCTTGCCGACGAAAACTGGGTGCGCGATGATGTCGTGAGCGCGCAGGGGGACTGCCGCGATATCCCGGTAACCACACCCTAAGACTGCTTTTCAGCCTTGATTTGACTGAAGCTGATGACTTCTGAAAAGGGCGCTATCCAATTGGATAGCGCCCTTTGGATTCCGTTGGGAAAACGTCAATGAATGGTCTGATGACAGCCCAATTAAAAGTGCTATAATGCACAATAGTAAAGCCCATCATTTGAAGATTAAAAATTAGATATTCATTGTGTTTACGTTTTTGCGTGGGTCGCTTTTGCGGCCCGCGCTATTGGCATGAATTTCTGAATAGCCGCAACGAGCGGCAGAGGTCACATTGAACACAAGCACTGCTCTCACACCAAGCACTGAACGGGCTAATTACTACAAACTGGTTGTCGAAGTGGCATGGTTTGGCCTGGCGATAGCCTCTACAAGTCGATTTCTCTCAGTTTACGCTATCCGTCTGGGCGCAACCCCGGTTGAGCTCGGCTGGATGACATCCTTACCATTTATGGTGCTGCTGATTTCGACATCCCTGAGTGGCTGGTGGAGAGGTAAATTTTCCGACTCCGTCCATGCAATTTTCTGGCCGTCACTGGCCTTTCGTTTTGTTTTTCTGTTACCAGCGCTGACACCGCTTTTTCCGGTGCATTTGCAACCCCTATGGTTGATCGTATCCGTGGCCTTACCAGCCTTGCCCCAGGGTGTATCCACAACCATTTTCGTGGGTATGTTGCGTGAAGCGATTTCGGATGACAAGCTGGTGAAGCTGGCAAGCTCGCGCAACCTGTGGATGAATGTGACGATTGCGATAGCTGCGCTGGGCTTTGGCGTCTGGCTGGAACATGCCCCTTTCCCGCTCAACTATCAGGTGATGTTTCTGGCTGCCTTTGCGCTGGCATTGATCAGCCATTTGTATGTTATGAAGATCCGCGTCATCCCGGTTACAGTTGAAAAACAGACTAAAGCCGAAGCAAAGTCGAATGCCAAGCCGCTGAATTCCCCACTTTTCCTGAGAGCAGTGGTCACTGGCGTGGTCATTCATATCGGGTTTATGTCGATTGTGGCGGTTACCCCGTTGCATCTGGTGAATAATCTGGGTGCTACTGAAGGTTTTATGGCCTTGTTCGGTATTGCCGAGCTGACATCTGCAGCCCTTATCTGTATGTTTACGGATCGTTTCGCCCGTCAGCATGGCAATCGCAAAATGGTCGGTTTGGCGATGTTTGGCACCACTGCCGCCGCGATTATTTTGGCAACCGCACATAATCTGCCGATTACGCTGGTCGCTGCTGCACTTTCCGGTGCTTCGTGGACAGCCGCTGCAATTGGTTTATATGGCATGTTTGCGGAAAGTACGCAGGATGTCCCGCTTAAGGATATGACCCGTTATACCACTATGTATCATCAGATCATTTATGTGGCTGCGTTTATCGGCCCGATGATTGGCAGTAACATGGCGAATATGGGTATGAATCTGATGGCTGTGCTGATGATGGGTATGCTGCTGCGGTTGATTGCTGGCATCTCTGTAATACAGATTGAATCCCTGCTGGGCGCTCCGGTTACTGCGCTGCGCAAAGCCTATAGACGTTCTTAATCCTCAAGGAGCTTGCATGTCATCGTGCAAGCTCCTGCTGTCTGCCTCTTAAAACAAGCCCACTATATTGCCATCTGCATCAATATCGACCTGTTCTGCTGCGGGATGATCTGGCAAACCGGGCATTGTTCGCATGTCACCGCACAACGGATAGATAAATCCCGCACCGACACTCGCCCGGACTTCGCGAATCGGCAAGGTGAAGCCAGTGGGCGCGCCTTTGAGTGTTGGGTCATGACTCAGGCTGAGATGGGTTTTCGCCATGCAGATTGGCAATTGCCCGAAACCATTCGCCTCGTAATCCCTGATCTGACGCTCAGCTACTGACTCATAACTGACGCCATCAGCGCCATAGATTTCTCTGGCAATCGTCTCAATTTTGGCTTTGATCGGCTGGTCGAGGTCATATAAGAAACGAAATTCGCTGGATGCCTCCGCCGCACTGACCACCATTTCCGCTAACTCGATGGCACCTGCCCCGCCCTCGGCATGATGCCGCGCTTCTGCCGCCCCCAGCGCCCCGGCTTCGATGGCAATCCGCTTGATGGCTTCGATTTCTTCGGGATGGTCACTCTCAAAAACATTAATCGCGACGACAGGTGTCACCCCATGTTTGCTTACATTCTGGATTTGCTTGATGAGATTGGCCGCGCCAATCTCCACATCGCGCACATTCGATTCCAGCATTTCGGGCGGGAGTGCTTTCCCAGCTACTACCCGATAATTGCCACTGTGCGACTTGAGCGCTCTGACCGTAACCACCAGCACAGCAGCATCCGGCTGGAGGCCACTGTAACGGCATTTGATGTTAAAGAATTTTTCCGCGCCAATATCAGCGCCAAAGCCGGATTCGGTAATGAGATAATCCGTGCATTTGATGCCAATCATATCGGCTAAAACGCTGCTGTTGCCGGGTGCGATATTGGCGAATGGCCCAGCATGCACCAGTGCTGGCGTATTTTCCAGCGTTTGCAGCAGATTGGGGCGCAGGGCATCTTTCATCAGGACGGTCATGGCCCCGGCTGCGCCAATCTGCTCGGCAGTTACCGGCTCTTTATTCTGTGTCAGGCCAATCACAATGCGGCCAAAACGCTTGCGCATATCTTCCAGCGAATTGGTTAACGCCAGAATAGCCATGACTTCGCTGGCTACGGCAATATCAAAGCCGCTTTCACGCGGAATACCCCCATCACTTTTACCCCCCAGGCCGATGATGATGTCGCGCAAGGCACGATCATTGACATCCATCACGCGTTTCCAGGTGATGCTGAAGGGGTCGATATTGAGCGGATTACCGCGCATAAGACGGTTGTCGATCATCGCCGCCAGCAGATTATTGGCCGCAGCCACGGCGTGAATATCCCCGGTCAGATGCAGGTTAAAGGTCTCCATCGGCACAACCTGAGAATAACCCCCTCCGGCAGCACCGCCTTTAATGCCAAAGGTCGGCCCCTGTGAGGGCTGGCGCAAAGCCACAATCGAGCGTTTGCCGATGAGTTTCATGGCTTGACCTAAGCCAACGGTGGTGGTGGACTTGCCTTCTCCCAGCGGGGTAGGCGTAATAGCAGTCACATCAATATATTTTGCGTTGGGTCGATTCTTAATTTTTTCAAGTACGTCCAGGCGCAGTTTGGCGACATACGGTGAACCATAAATATCCAGATCGTCCGGTGTTAAACCCATCTGATCGGCAATTTCATGCACATGCCTGAGTGTGGCCTGTTGAGCAATGGCTAAGTCCGAAAGCATAATGATTTAACCTTTCTATCCATAACAATAACTACAGTGAAGTTTAACAGTGCCACCTTATTTCTGCCTTATGACCAGTTCGTGATCTCAGGGTTAGTTTTTAACTGATGAGTCCAATTACAGAATCGTCCAAATATTGAGGAAGTGGTGCTATCTGCTGGCTGACTTCCGCAATAGAATAACTATTGTAGATGACACCGCACCCATAAATGTCACTTGTAACCCGTGCCTATTTGCCGGGTTATTATTATGTTTCGCGACTTTTAAACAGGATTACTATGGCAGTTGAAGCACTTGATACAGGCTATTCTGAGCAACGGAATTTTCATCATCTGGTCTTAAACGCGACCTGGTTTGGGTTAGCGATGGCTTCCACCAGCCGCTTTTTATCAGTTTATGCGATTCATGCGGGGGCGACTCCGCTGCAACTGGGTCTGATTTCATCCTTGCCGGGTATCGCGGCACTGCTCACGGCATCGCTGGGCAGCTGGTGGATGCAGCATTACAGCACCACCGTGAAGGCTGTTTTTCTGCCGGCATTGGGCTTGCGGCTGAGTTTCCTGCTGTTGATGGTAACGCCATTTCTGCCGCGTGAGTGGCAGCCATTCTGGCTTATTTTGTCGACAACCTTACCGGCGCTTTCTGAAGGCATCAGCTCGGTGGTGTTTGTGGTGATGATGCGTGAGGCGGTCAAGGATGGCTTGATTACCGCGTTAGCCAGTCGCAGACAGGTGACGCTGAATGTCACTTTGGCCATCAGTATGCTGGTGTGTGGATTCTGGCTGGAAAACACGGTCTATCCGCTGAATTATCAGGTGATGTTTGGGGCGGGTTTTATCTTTGCGCTGATGAGCCTGTGGCATACGATGCAGGTTAAGGTGCCGCTGATTGTTCGGCCTGTGGCCTTTACCGGGCAAAAACGCCAGAGTGTATGGCGTTCGCCTCGGTTTCAGGTGGTAGCGATTGCTGTTCTGTTGACTCACATCTCTTATTTTTCGATTGTGCCGGTGACTCCGTTGTGGCTTTACCGTGAGTTTGGTGCAGGTGAGCAGTTTATGGCCTTCTTCGGCCTCGCAGAACTGGCCGCGGCGGCCTTAATGGCGTTGTTTACCAATCAACTGATCCAAAAAATGGGCAACCTGAATATGATTGCTCTGTCCATGTTAGGCACTGCTGCAGCCGCTTTGATTCTGGCGCTGACGACTTCAATCAATCTGACGCTGATCGCGGCCATGCTGACCGGTGCATCATGGACAGCCGCGAGTGTCGGATTATTTGGTTACTTCAATGAGAATACCCCGATAGATGAAATGCCACGTTACAGCGCCGCATATACCCAGATGATTTATCTGGCGGTGTTTATTGGCCCGCTGCTGGGAAGCGGCCTGGCCGATTCTGGCGTGAATCTGGTGCTGGTGCTGTTGGGTGGTGCCGCGATTCGGTTACTGGCAGGCGTGCTGATCCGCCTTATGACTTTGGGGCAGGGACAGCGACTGAGGACAGTATTTCACTTCCGCTAATCAGGCGGATTGGAAAATACCCGTGGGCGTGATGGTTGGCGTGGGTGTACGGCTTGGTGTCGGTGTGCGCGATGGTGTCGTGTTTGGATCCACCGTGATTGTCGGTGCTGTGGTGGGTGTCCGTGACGATGTTGGTGTGCGCGATGGGGTGAGTGACGGCACTTCTGTGATGGTCGGGGGCGGCGTAAAGGTGCGCGTGGGTGTGGCGGTGGGATCAGCGGCGCGGACAATACTTTCGTGCATATAGGCAAATTCGATTCGGCGCGTTTCCATATTGCCATCCACGATATACCACTCATTGTTTTCTTCAGCACGTCCAATCACACAGATTTCTGTCCCCTGGGCTAACTGCTCGATAATCTCCGCAGTGGTATTCGGTGCACTGCGGACAATAGCCTGCGGCACCGAGACAAAAAACGGTTGGCAGTCGGGGATGGGTGTAAGTGTAGGAACGGCAGTGCGAATCGGTTGAGCAATAACTCGCTCGGCGGTTGCGGTTTCGATCACATTGGCACGCTCAGTGGACTCGATAATGCCTAAACCACCTGTGCGTAAATAATTGCTAATGCCCAACCAGACATAGTAGCCGCCAAAAACCAATGCTATAGCAATTATGAAGACCAGCCATGCTGGCGGGCCGCCGCGTGAAGATCGACTCATCTCACGTAACCACCTATTCCTGCCCCCTCCAGCGATTGAAAGCCTGTTTTACCAGCCCTGCTATCACATTGTCAACCAACTGTAGCGTGATCGGTGGCAAAGCGTTAGCTTGTTCTCATTTAACGCGGGCTGGTCATGATCTCCTCAATACGTTTTATAAAGGCCGATGTATTAAAGGACTTCTGAATAAAATCGTCCGCACCCGCCTTTTCCGCTAAGATCTCATCTTCTTTATCCGCCAAAGCAGTCATGATGATAATCATTTTATCCTGCGTGCGCTCGTCCAGACGAAGCTGCTTGCAGACCTCATAGCCGGTGCTGTCCTGCAAACGCGCATCCACCAGAATCATATCCGGTAAATGCTGCGTAGCCATTTGAATCCCCTGTTTTCCGCTGTGTGCCGTTATGGTTCGATAATTGGCCAGTTCTAAATAGACCGTCATTACTTCAAGATTCATCTCATCGTCATCAATGATCAGGAGCAATGGGTTGAGATGGGTCATGGTGTCACTCACAGTGTTATCCTTACTCCGCAAACGTTCCTGGTTTCAGTGTATGACAGATACTGATAAAAATTGTGAAAAATCTATGGATTTTCTGAGCGGGCTTTATGTTTTTGAAAGGCTTTACACCTAAGCTACTAAGAATACTTGAAGTTACCCATGAGGCCTGATGATGAGTCAGCAATCTGTCCGGCGTGCTTATGCGCTTACTGTGTTTTTGATTTTAATAATCTGTTACGGATATTTTATGCCGAAATGGGCAGATTGGGGTGCAAACTCCCGTGCTAACCTGGTCTATGCCATCGGTGATCAGGGCGTACTCTATATTGATGATTATCACGAGAATACCGGTGATAAAGCCTGTTTTGCTGGTGCAGATTATACGGGCGATAATCCCTGTGAAGATGGCCATTATTATACAGACAAATCCTTAGGGCCGTCCCTGATTGCCTTACCATTTTATACCGTGTTTAAGGTGATTGCGGCTATTCCCCCTATCGAGCGTTTCATCGCAAGTGGCAGTGGGCTGGGAAATTTTGAAGACACGCTGAATCCCGAAGGTGCAGGTATCCGCCCGGATGCCGTTTATGAGGGTATGGCACTGACGTTTATGACCTTTTTCGCTATGGCAGTGCCATCGGCTGTGTTAGGAGCGGTGGTTTTTCTGTTTGCCGCGCGTTTTACCACTAAAGATGCCTACGCGTTTATCCTGGCGCTGGCTTTTGGACTGGGAACGATTGCATTTCCCTACAGTAATGTGTTGTATCAGCATCAGACAGCCGCTTTCGGCGCGTTTGTGGGCTTTTTCCTGCTATGGCGCGTCATTTATGAAAAGGCCAGTCTGAACTGGTTATGGCTGGTTGGGGTGCTGTTCAGTCTGGTGGTGATTACGGAATATCCGGTTGCGCCGTTCCTGGTGGTGATTTTCATCTGGGCATTTATCAAGATGCCGAACCGCTGGCAGTTATACCGCGTGATTCTGGCGGGTATCCCGCTCGGTGTGATTTTTATGGGCTTCAACTATCTGACGTTTGATACGATCATGCCGGTGGGTTATAACTACTCGATCAACTGGCAGGATGAACATCAAACCGGATTCCTCAGTCTGACTATTCCCACTATCGACCGTGTTTATGGCTTAACCTTCAGCCCCTTCCGCGGCATTTTCCTGCTTTCGCCATTCCTGCTGCTGATTTTCCCCGGCCTGTATCTCATGTGGAAACGCCGTCCCGATCAGCGGGATGTATTAGCCGTACTGGTGTTGGTGATGGGTGGCTTTATGTTATACAACGCTGCCAGTGTGATGTGGTGGGGTGGATTTACCGTTGGGCCGCGTTATCTGGTACCCATGATGCCTTTCATGGTTTTGCCCATCATTTTTGCCTTCAATGCCTTGTTAGAAAATCTGCCGGGTCGCATTTTGACTGCAATTCTGCTGCTGATCTCTTTCTTTAGTGTAGGTGTCTTGACGATTGCTGGTCAGGGTTGGCCGCAGGTCGTCGGTTTCCCGAATACGATTGCCGAAATGAACGCGCGTTTCCCACTGTTTGATCATGCACTACCCTTGTTATCTCAGGGGGATGTGGCTCGTAATTATGGTGGGGTCGTGCTCGGTCTGGACGGACTTCTCAGCTTAATCCCGTTATTCCTGGCGATTATTCTGGTGCTGTTGATTGCGCCACGTCTGGCACGGATAGGACAAGGGAACACTTTCGACCCAAAGCCCACTTTCGATCAGCAGGCAAAAAGCCCGCAATAGGACTGAATCATGTCGAACAAAAAATGGACTGGCGATTTTATGCCAGTCCATTTTTATTTGTTGCGTTGAGAAAATCGAAACAGAGCGTTTAACTTTTAATCAGGCAATGGGCAGGGTGAAAATGAAACACGCTCCGCCGTTGGGTGCCTTTTCATAATGGATTTCACCACCGTGACGCATAATGACGCGGTTCACAATGGGTAATCCTAAACCTGTTCCCCGAGATTTACCCGTAAAAAACGGCTCAAAAATGCGCTGGACGATTTCTGGCGGGATGCCGGGGCCGTCATCTGTCACGGTGAAACGGATCATGCCCTTTTTGAGCGGGACAGCGTCAATCACCACTTCACTGCCGCCATGTTCTTCAATAGCATCCACGCCATTATTGACAAGATTCTGGAATACGCGTGCATAACGCTGTCCGTCAATATTGACAAAATAGCCACGCACTTTTTCTTTATTGACGATGATTCGCACGGTGCGTTTCAGGCCGGGTGGTGAAAGGAGATTTTCAATGGTTTCTAAATACGCATCGACTGGGGTGCGCTTCAGGTTGATGTTTTCATCAGACCGTGTGTAATCCAGAACTTCTTCGGCCATCGCCGAAAAAACATTCACATACTGGATAATCTGCGAGGCATATTCACGGGTTTCCAGATCGCTGACTCCGCCTTCTTCCAGCAAGCCAGCATAACCCATGATGATACTCAGAGGATTACGCATATCGTGCACCAGACCGCTGACCGTTTGTCCGATGATACTGAGACGTTCCGTCCGGCTGAGTTCTTCTCTGGCGGATTTTAATTCTGTTAAGGTGAGTTCGAGATCCTGATTTTTATCCAGGATCTGATCATAGAGACGGGCGGCCTGGATGAACAGCGCAGTGTTATGTGTGAGCGTGGACAGCAGATTGACATCGCTCGCGCTGAACTGCTTACTGCCATCGTCGTGCATCAGCACCAGCGCGCCCAATCGTTCTTCTCGATGTCTCAGTGGCACACAAATCACTGTACCACCTTGGGATAATTGCGTATTATCGTATGCATGCAGCGTACTCTGTGCAAATTCGCGGTTACGACCCCGCCAGAAATCGATATCAGTATACTGACCAAAAAAGCTCACCGGAACCAGATCGCTCTGATCGGCATTGTAGAGGTAAATAACCCCTGACCCTGCCTTGATGATACGATTGGTTTGCTCCAGAACGACTTTTACGATTTCATCCTGAGATAACCCCTGATCTGAAATCAGCAGGCCAAGGTCGTAAATCAAATTCAGCTCGTCATAGCGTTCCAGAACTTCATCGCTCAGTTTTTGAGATCGCCACACTTCAGTCGCGACAGTTGATAAGGTGCCCGCCAGATAGTGGACGACCTGTTCAGCCTGACTCTGCGATAATTCACTGTAGATACCGACAAAGCCAATTTCGGTTCCATCATTCAAAGCAATCGGCGCGAATACGCTGAGATCTTCAGGAATGTTCTTCGCACCATAGTAGTAGACGCCATCGGTTGAGTCGATGATAGCGATCTGATTTTCAACGTGAAATAAAGTCTCAAAGGGAGGAATGAGATTATCAAGCTTTGCCAAAGGCAGTAGTAGCCTTATAGATGTATTTGCAGATGTGAGATTCTTATTTGTCATTACCATGTCATTATTGTCACCTGCTGTATGGATGAGTTTGAGCGTTTTATGATCGGTTCAAAAAACTCGATAACTCCTCCATCAAGCGCGAAGGACTGAAAGGCTTGTTCATAAAGCCATTTGCGCCAATTTCATGTGCCTGGGCGCGATCCGTATTATACCCTCGAGCGGTCAGGATGATGATGTGAGGGTCATAGTCAGGGATCGTGCGAATTTCGCGACAAACTTCATAACCGTTTAACTTTGGCAGGAGCAAATCCAAGAGGATCAGACCCGGCTTTTCTTCATGCACAATCATCAGTGCTTCTTCACCATCTTCTGCTACCACAATATCGGATGGTTGAATATTCGCGCGTTCCAACAAACGGCTGAGTAGAACGCGGGTCATGTCTTCATCATCTACAATAAGTACTTTATCAGTTTTTGGTATTGATGGCATTTTCATTTCCATAGGATTACCGTCATGTAGCTTCCAGTGTTGCAGATAAACCTGTTCAATACCCATTATATAATAGTAATGGTTTGTAACGGTTGTAAAAACTTATGAATTTCTGAATTTTGTCGGAAAAATAAAAGAGCAGGGAAGTGAGTGATTTCCCTGCTCTCGAACTGATCAACAGATGTTGATGAGTGATTAGCTCATGTTATTGATAATCTGGGTCGCAAATTCGCTGGTAGACACCTCAGTGGCGCCGACCATCTGGCGAGCAAAGTCGTAAGTGACGACTTTTTGATCCAGTGTGGTTTCGTATGCTTTGGTAATCATATCCGCAGCTTCAAACCAGCTCAGATATTCCAGCATCATCACACCGCTGAACAGCAGCGAACCGGGATTCACTTTGTCCAGATTGGTGTATTTGGGTGCCGTGCCGTGGGTGGCCTCAAATAAGGCAACTTCGTCACCGATATTGGCGCCGGGGGCAATACCGACACCGCCGACTTCAGCAGCCACAGCATCACTCAGATAATCGCCATTGAGATTGGTCGTGGCGATCACATCAAATTCGGATGGACGCAGGAGCATCTTCTGGAACATAATGTCGGCAATCGTTTCCTGAAGCAGAATTTTGCCTTCAGGCACAACACCAGTGTGATTGGCGGCAACATCGTCCCAGCTAATGGTCTGCTCCGGGAATTCTTCGCTACCCACTTCAAAGCCCCAGCGCTGGAAGGCACCTTCGGTGAATTTCTGGATATTGCCCTTATGCACGAAAGTGACGCTTTTGCGACCACGTTCGATAGCATATTTAATCGCGGCGCGGATCAGGCGCTTGCTGCCAAACTCACTGATCGGCTTAATGCCTAAACCCGCATCCTCAAAGAAGCTGGTTGCGCCCAGCTCTTCACGCAGGAATTTGGCGAGTTTCTTGTTTTCTGGTGTGCCGGATTCAAATTCAATGCCAGCATAAATATCTTCTGTGTTTTCGCGGAAGATGACCACATCCACTTCTTCCGGTCGTTTCAGGGGGCTGGGAACGCCGTCATACCAGCGAACCGGGCGCACACAGCTATACAGATCCAGCACCTGACGCAGAGTCACATTCAGGCTGCGGAAGCCACCGCCAACGGGTGTGGTCAACGGGCCTTTAATGCCGACTTTGAAATCACGCAGGGCATCGAAAGTTTCTTCAGGCATGTAATTGCCATCATAGATCGAAGCTGCTTTTTCACCAGAATAGATTTCCATCCAGGCGATTTTGCGCTTGCCGCCATAAGCCTTTTCAACTGCCGCATCCCAGATGCGCTTGCTGGCAGTCATGATGTCATAGCCGATCCCGTCACCTTCAATAAACAGCAGGATCGGATTATCTGGCACATTGAGATTACCGTTGGTCACAGTAACCTTTTCGCCCTCAGCCGGGACGACAATCTTGTCATAAGACATGGGTGGAAAATCTCCTTGGTAAATAGGTTTGATCTGCTTAACAAAACAGGGCAATTATAACATATAAATGCCATATGCTTCAGACCACAAATGACCGTGGATCGTTGATCTGAATTTGTTTGCAGATGCCGATTTTCGTCTTATGCTCGCGATAAATGTCCGCTGACGGCGTAGTAAAACGGATCATCCGGCGTGATCTCGCCACGCGTAACAGTCTGGCCGGTGCTGGCGGCTTTATACAGGCTGGATGCAAATTCCAGAATGCGCCGTGCTTCGTCTCCCTGAACGGGTGGTCGCTGACCCTGTTCCATGCTATCCAGAATTTCAGCCAATTGAATCTCATGGCGTCCAGCGACATTTTCGCTCAGGTTATTCCAGTCAGCCAGAATGGTTGAATCAGCGCGGCTATCCGGCACCGTTATGCGCCAGTTGTCATTGTTATAACGGTAAAGCGCACTGACCTCGACCGTTGCCCGTTGGAAATCGAGCCGGAGATAACTCTCCTGACGGGGCGATAGAGCGCTGTTGGTGATGGTAGCTACTGCGCCATTTTCAAAACGCACCAGCGCTGTAGACACATCTTCGACTTCAATCTGACGATCCAGCGTGCCGGTCATGGCGTTGACTTGCTGCCAGTCGCCCATCAGCCACAGGAACAGATCCATCAGGTGGATTCCCAGTGTCATGGTGGGGCCACCAAATTCGGTCTGCCAGTTACCACGCCAGGGTACGTCATAATAATCCTGGGTGCGATACCACAGCGTGTTACAGACTCCCACCAGAGGCTTGCCCAGGGTCTGATCCTGGACACATTGCTTGAAATATTTAGCCGCAGTGCCGAAACGCCATTGGAAAACCGTGCTGACATAACAGCCGGTGCGTTGTTCGATTTGTTCGATTTCATCAAACTCCGCCAACGATGCACACAACGGTTTTTCACAGTAGACCCACGCGCCAGCCTGTAAGCATTCGATAATCAGGGCTTTATGGGTGGCAGGTGGCGTGACAATATGCACCAGATCAGGTTTTTCAGCCGCCAGCATCGCACTGGCACTGGTGTACCAGTTTGGAATGCCATGCTCAGCGCAGATAGCCTTAACCTGATTTTCATCAATATCCACAGCGGCTACCAACTGAACCCGCTCACCGATTTCACGGATGGCGGTTAAATGATTGCCCACTGATTTTCCTGTGCCGATAATGGCAACACGATAGGTCTTCATCGCTTGTAAACAGCCTCTCTTGTATGTCTGTTATGTTGATCCTGAATGAGCTTTATGCGATCACTTTAGTCCAACCGCCGGGTGCTTTCGCGGACGAGCAGGTCAGGCATCAGGACCCGTTGGTGAAGTTCTGTATTGGGGTCATTGATAATTTCCAGCAGATATTTGACGACCAGTTCATCCTGTCGCGCAAACTGGAAATCAATGGTGGTCAAGGGCGGTTCGGTATAAGCAGAATGCTCGGCATTATCAAAACTGATGACCGATATATCCCTCGGCACCTGTAAGCCGTGCTCTCTGAGGGCACGTAAGGCGCTCAGCGCCATATTGTCCGTGCCGACGATCAGACCAGTGAAAGGCATGCCCGTTTCAAGAATCCGTTGAGCGGCCTCATAGCCACTGCGCATGGAGTAATCGCCATCAAAGTACGGCCCCGGTTCCAGACCATATTCGTGCAGCACATTTTTCCAGGTCGTAAACCGCCAGTACCCATTGATGAGATCGGAAGTGGGGGGGATAGCCGCGATCTGCTTGTGGCCCAATTCGATCAGATGCTCGACAGCCATGCGCGTTGCATAGACCTGATCGAACGCCACCCATGCCACGCGTGAGCCGGGGACATAGTCACGGCGCACAAACGGCAGTCCGTTGCATAATTCTTTGAGTTTGTCGTCTGCGATGCGCAACTTGGGCGCATACAGAATGATGCCATCCACTAAGCGCGAGACAGCATTATCCAGGGCAGCCCCCAAACCGCTCGATTCCGTTTCCGAAACCAGCAGGCTATAACCGGAATTTTTGGCGGCGTGAGCCATCTTTTTGGTCGTGCTTGCCAGATGCCCGGGGTGATTTACATCGACGATAATCAGCTCGATAGTATTAGAGCGATTGGTGGTCAGCATTTGGGCCGCACGGTTGGGCTGATAATCAAGCTCATCCATCAGGTGCAGAATGCGTTTGCGTGTATTCTCCGATACGCCGGGTTTATTGTTAATGACCAGCGATACCGTCTGATAGGAGACATTGGCTTTCTGGGCAATATCACGAATTGTGATTGATTTCTTTTTTTCCGCCATAACGTCATTACTCAATTCTGATATTTACTTGACCGTTCAATGTAAAAACAAGCAATATTTTCTGTAAAAATATATTCTATCTCTAATTCTAGGTGAAATGCTTGCATTTTACAAAGCTTATTGGTATAAATTTAGTTGACCGGTCAAGTAAAAACATCAACACCTTCCATATGAACTAGATTTTAGAAAGGAATATAAGACTATGCAACGGCCAAAACATCGGCTTCCTATTACCTTACTCGTCTTCGTGCTTTTATTCACATTCTCATTGGGGATGGTTGCCCAGGCACAGGATGATCCCATTCAATTGCAGGTGACATGGTGGGGATCGCAAAATCGCCATGATCGCACCGTGCAGGTAATTGAAATGTATGAGGCTGAAAATCCTAATATCGATATTGTTTATGAATTTTCCAACTTTACAGATTACTGGCCTCGTGTAAATACTCAGGCAGCCGGCGGTCAGATCGCCTGTGTAATGCAGCATGACTATGCCTTTTTATCGGAGTGGGCCAACCGTGGTTTACTCGCACCGCTGGATCCCTATATGGAAGAGGGCACCATTGATATCTCCAGCACTGATGACTCACTGCTGGATGGTGGTCGTCTCGACGGCCAGACCTATGGTATCAGCCTGGGTGTAAACTCCCCATCCATTATTATTGATGCGGCTGCTTTCGAGGCAGCAGGTCTGGAATTGCCAGCCAAAGACTGGACATGGACTGAGTTTGAAGAAATCGCCACCACCCTGCATGATGAGCTGGATATCTGGGCCATTTCCTATGGTCTGTGGG
This sequence comes from Aggregatilineales bacterium, assembly GCA_038258185.1. Taxonomy (GTDB): domain Bacteria; phylum Chloroflexota; class Anaerolineae; order Aggregatilineales; family Phototrophicaceae; genus JAIOHN01. The sequence goes on from JBBSQD010000011.1 coordinate 28,048, forward strand.
ATCCTCAATTCTGGCGTGGTCTGTACCTCAGCTTGGGCGAAAATGCCTTCTCTCCTGATGGTACCGCACTGGGTTACACCGATGATCAACCGCTGATTGATTACTTCAATATGATCCGCCGCCTGCAGGAATCTGGTGCAGTGGTGGGTATTGAAGAAGCCACCGAAATTTCTGCGGGTGGTCTGGAAGCTTCACCGATTGTGACTGGTGAAGAAGCCATGCGTTACCAGTGGAGCAACCAGGTAGTCGCCATTTATAACGCCGCTGGTGAAGGTCGTGATCTGCGCCTGTGGCCGCTGCCGCGTCCTGAAGGTGGTCAGTCTGAAAACTATCTGAAGCCCTCGATGTTCTTCTCGATGACATCAACTTGTGAGCATCCGGAAGAAGCTGCCAAATTCATCAACTTCTTCGTGAATGACTTTGAGGCCAATGATATCCTGCTTGCCGAGCGCGGTGTCCCCATTTCGTCCGCAGTTCAGGAACATCTGCTGCCATCCTTGGACGATGTCGGTGTCCAGACATTTGACTTCATTGCTGCTGTGACTGAAGATGCCAGCCCCATCCCGCCGCCAGATCCGCAGGGTTGGAGCGATATCAGCTCGAACGTCTATGATGCGCTTTTCATCCAACCGGTATTTTACGGACAGATCTCTGTTGAAGAGGGTGTCGCGACATTCCGTACGGAAGCTGAAGCCATTCTGGCGCAAAACCAGGAATAACACCCCGTTATAATAAGCATATAAAAGCCGCAGATGGGTACAGTCAGTGTGATTGTACCCGGTGCTGCTTATCGTTTACTGGCACAGTTTATCGGAGATTATGATGAGTGAACCCGCAGTTGCGGTGACTGGCTCGGAGAAAGCAGCCACAGCAAGAGCAAATAATAGATTTAAGGGTAAAGGGAAAGATTTTAGAAGAAATAACATTGCTGGCTATCTTTTTATTTCCCCCTGGCTTATCGGTTTTTTACTCTTTGCTTTTATTCCGCTCATGATGTCTTTGTGGCTGGCTTTCACCGATTATGACATTTTAGGCGACTGGAAATTTATCGGTCTGGCCAACTTCGAACGTATGTTTTTTCAGGATGTGCGTTACGGACGATCACTGACAGCGACATTTAAGTACGTAATTGCTTCAGTCCCGTTACGTTTGGTCTTCGCGCTGGGGGTCGCTGTGCTGCTGAACACCAAACGGCGCGGCGTGTACTGGTATCGTGCCGCATATTACATCCCTTCGGTGATTGGCGGCAGTGTCGCAGTAGCCGTGATGTGGCGGCAGCTTTTTGGCCGTGATGGGCTGATCAATGCGATTGGTCACATGCTGGGCTTTGATACCGTCAACTGGCTGGGAAACCCTGATACAGCCATCTGGACGCTAATTCTATTAGCTGTGTGGCAGTTTGGCTCGCCGATGCTCATCTTCCTGGCTGGTTTGCGTCAGATCCCACAGGATATGTACGAATCCGCTTCGATTGATGGCGCTAACGGTGTCCAGAAATTTATCAAGATCACCTTGCCACTCCTCACGCCAATTATCTTTTTCAATCTGGTGATGCAGATCATCTCCGGCTTTAAGGTGTTTACGCAGGCATTCATTGTGACCAGTGGTGCGCCGTTGGATACGACATTATTCTATTCGCTGTATCTTTATAATCGCGCTTTCTCCAACTTCCAGATGGGATACGCGGCTGCTATGGCCTGGGTCATGCTGGCGATTATTGCAACTCTCACAGCGGTTAGTTTTAAGCTCTCATCCTATTGGGTGTATTACGAAACCGATGTGAGGTAAGCGATCATGCAGAGTGTACAACATTTGCAACAACAACAAGAGCAACTCCAGCGACAAAAACGCAATAACGACCTGATCAAATCCGTGATCTACCACCTTGGCGTGGGTCTGGTCGGGCTTCTCATGCTCTATCCGTTGTTCTGGTTATTTTCCAGTTCCTTCAAACCGCAGGAAGAAATCTGGACAACTGTGAATTCCTTGATCCCCTCACAGATTAACATTGAGAATTATTTTAATGGCTGGAAGGGTTTTGGAGGCATATCTTTCGCGACGTTCTATAAGAACTCGTTTATTTATGCCGGTGTCGGGACGTTGTTTACCGTCAGCGCTTCGACGCTGGTGGCTTTCGGCTTTGGTCGTATTCAGTTCAGTGGCAAGAAGATTCTGTTTACCATTATGCTGCTCACGCTGATGCTGCCGGGACAGGTGCTTATCATCCCGCAGTATATCGTCTTTAGTAAGCTGGGCTGGCTAAATACGTTTTTACCATTATTGGTGCCCCGATTAGGTGGGGATGTCTTCTTCATTTTTATGATTATCCAGTTTATCCGCGGTATTCCGATTGATCTGGATGAAGCTGCGATGATTGATGGCTCCAGCCAGTTCGGGATTTTCTTCTATGTGATTTTGCCGCAGCTTAAACCTGCGATTATTACCGCGGCCATCTTCTCCTTTTACTGGACATGGGAAGAATTTTTTACACCGCTGATTTATCTGACGGATCCGAATCTGTATACCGTGTCGATTGCGCTGCGTAACTTCTCTGATGCAACTAGTGTCACGGATTGGGGCGCTGTCTTTGCCATGCTCTCTCTGTCATTGGTGCCAGTGTTTGTGATCTTCATTTTCTTTCAGCGCTATCTGGTAGAAGGCATCGCCACAACTGGTTTGAAGGGGTAGTCGTTACAGCATACTGATGCTGCAAAAATAAAATGTACGATGTCTCTGATTGAGCATCGATCAAAAAGGAAAATATCGTGCCTAAAAAACGCTATGCCATTGTGGGTACAGGGTCACGCTGCGGCATGTTTATTGAGGCCATTACGAAGACCTATGCTGACGTGGCTGAACTGGTTGCGTTGTGTGATCTGAGCCAGGTGCGGATGGATTGGTACAATAAACGAATCGTTGATTTAGCAAATCTGGCGCCGCTTCCGACGTATCATGCCAGCCAGTTTGACCAGATGATTGCTGACACCAAGCCTGATGTGGTCATTGTGACGACTATCGACAGCATGCACCATATGTACATTATCCGCGCGATGGATCTGGGCTGTGATGTCATTACTGAAAAGCCGATGACAATTGATATCGAAAAGATGCGCGCCATCTTTGAGACGATTGATCGCACAGGGCAATCGCTGCGCGTGAGCTTTAATTATCGCTACTCTCCGGCTTACACGCAGTTTCGCGAGGTCATTCAGAATGGTGTCATCGGCCAGCCATTAGCGGTCGATTTTTCCTGGATACTGGACACCAGCCACGGCGCGGATTATTTCCGGCGCTGGCACCGGGAAAAGCACAACAGCGGCGGCCTGCTGGTACACAAGGCCACCCATCATTTTGATCTGGTGAACTGGTGGATTGCTTCCTATCCGCAATCAGTTTTTGCGATGGGTAAGCTGGCCTTTTATGGTCGCGAGAATGCCGAGAAGCGCAATGAGCAATATTCCTATGAGCGTTATACAGGCATCCCTGAAGCGGCTGATGACCCATTTGGCCTGTACCTGGATGAAAAAGAGGCTTTTCAGGGATTATATCTGAATGCAGAATCCGAGACTGGCTATCTGCGTGACCGCAATGTGTTTGGCGAACCGATTACGATTGAAGACACACTCAGCGTGACCGCATCTTATCAGAATGGTGCGATTCTCTCCTACAGCCTCATCGCTTATTCACCATGGGAAGGGCTGCGAGTAGCCATTACCGGCACAAAAGGCCGAGTCGAACTGGAAATTGCCGAGAATATTAATCACCTGACTGGTGACGGAAAAGCGAAAGACCTCAACGCCAGCAAAGGGGCCTTCAAAACAGCCCGCATGCGTGTTTATCCAATGTTTGGCATAGCATACGATGTCGATGTCCCAGCAGGCGATGGCGGACACGGTGGCGCTGACCCGGTAATGCTGGAGCAGCTTTTTTCGCCCAATCCACCATCTGACCCGTTTAACCGAGCTGCCTCGCACATTGATGGCGCGGCATCCATCCTCACAGGGATTGCCGCCAACGAGTCGATGAAGACCGGTAAAGCCGTGTTGGTTGATGACCTGTTCGTGTTGCCTAAGCTGAATCCGGCTTGATGGATCATCGCTAAAATAAGCTGTAACCCTTAATTGGCACAGATCGCCCTAAGTCATCTATAATTAGCGGCAGACTTTGATTTCTGAAATGCCACCACGGTAGGGAGAGTTTATGGGCAATGCTGCGATTATCGAGGTTGCCATTGGGCTAATCTTTATTTTTAGCTTGCTCAGCATCCTTGTCACCCAGATTAATACGCTGATCATCAATTTCCTGAACCTCAAAGCCAAACGCCTCAAAGAACAGCTCGACATGATGCTGACCGATCCGGTGATTCGGGCGAAAATCCTGACTCATCCGCTCATTGGCATGGTGGAGGCTGCTGAAGGTGCCACCATTGTGATGGACCCGTCAGTGACGCTTTCTGCCCAGAGCGCGGAAAGCCTGACTGAAGATAAGAAAGCTCGCGTCAGTTATATCAACAGTAAGGAATTTGTTGATGTGCTGGTCGACGTGCTGACAGCGCGTACAGGCAAGAAACTCTACGAGGAATTGGATAAAGTCATTGGGACGATGCCTCCGAGCATCAACAAATCCAAATTTCGCGAATTGCTGCGTCAGATTCAGTTACAGGGTACGGGCTTACCGCAACTGCGTGATCTGATTGATACGCTGGAAGATGCGGAAACCCAAAAGCAAATGCTGTATGCGCTGAACCTTGTTGATGCGGCGCTGGACAAATTTCAGGTCGAAAGCAGCGATATGATCCCACTGGTGCTGGGTATTCGCCAGATTGGGGATAAATATATGCAGACTGCCCTGGAAGCAGTCATCACCGCGTCACATTCGTTGAATGATGCTCAGGAAAAACTGGGGCATTGGTTCGACAGTGGTATGGAGCGTGCCAGCCAGGTTTATCTGCGCGAAATGCAGCGCTTCTCACTGGTGATTGGCTTTCTGCTGGCGTTGATTCTGAATGTCGATACGTTGCATGTGAGTCAGGTTTTGTGGGAAGACCCGGCTTTACGGACGGCAATCGCGGTTACTGCTGCTACCAATGTGCCCCAACTTGAGAATGAAATTACCGATTCGCAGGCAGCGCCCAATGGTGATCTGGAAGAATCGGCTAATGAGGTTCAGGACACGTTGCGCCAACTGCTTGATTTGCGTCTGCCGATTGGCTGGCGTTTTGTGCCCCCCACGGATGAAACGCAGGGGGCATTAGAAGCAAGTCAAACCGATTCTTTGAACGTCTGGGCTTACTGGCCGGGAAATAACCCCGATTGGTTTGGCACTGTTGTGCGTAAGATTATAGGATTGCTGATTACAACCATTGCTGTGGCTCAGGGCGCACCCTTCTGGTTTGATTTGCTGAAGCGCCTTACACGGGGCGGGGGCGGCGATAGCGGTTAGATTTAGTTTGATATGGGTGAAATATTTCGGGCGGCCTGAACTCAGGCCGCCCGTTTTTTATTTCCGGGGTGCAAACTCGCGCATGCCTTCCCAATCCAGCCATATGTTCGTCAATGTTTCGGGTCGGGTGCCACCATGTTTCAGATGTTTGAGGCGGAAGTAAATGGCGTAGCGGGTATGTGGTGAGACATTAATCGCAGCAGTATGCGCCAGTTGATAATGGCAGATCACCACATCTCCTGCCTTGCCCATCATCTGCACTGGCTCCGGCATATTGTCGATACGCGGCATGCCATCCACCAGCTTATCTGCGCCATTTTCACGGAAATACTGCTCAAACTGATGATGCGTTTTGGGCCAGACGGTGAAGTTACCGGCATAGGGTACACTGACATCACTCAGCATGACACCTAATAACATCGTGAAGTTGCGGATTTGCCCTTTGGGAACACCATTGCTGGGTGTATGCGTGCCATCAATGTGTGGGACTGGTGCAGGCGGTGGGTCCATTGGATGTGGAAAGCGCAGCGCGATCTGCCCACTATTTACCGGTTGAATTTTATCCGCGCCAATGGCAGACCTGGCAAAATCTATAGCCGGGGTTTTGTTCAGCAGATCGCTAATGACCGGGGTTTTAGTGATCTCCGGCGCATAACTCTGTGACCGAAAGGTGATGATTTTCGCGGGATCAATGCCTTCACCCATCGAGTGATTAATGGCGGTCAGGGCAGCGTCAATCATGACCTGTGGCACAACACCGGGTATATGAACATAACCATTTTCGAAAATCTGTTGTTTCTGAAGATAATTTAATTCCATGACAATTTTACTTTTCTCCAAACCTGGAATAAAGCTTGTGTGTGAATAGTAGTTTTACCGCATCACCAAAAAAATAGAGAGTACCATTTCAGGCCTCTCTATTGCATGTCTGGCTGAGTGTTGCCGTTATTTAATGGACACTGACAGCGTGCTTGCCCATTTCGCTGCCAGCGGCCAGTAACTGGGTTACGGCTTCTGGTGTGCGGCCTTCGGCATACACACGCAGCACCGGCTCGGTACCACTGGGGCGGATCAGCAGCCAGCTTTGATCGGCCAAATAAAATTTCACGCCATCCAGGGTATCTACTCTGGCGACGGTTTCGCCGTTGATATGACTCGGTGCCGCATCAGTCAGGATTTTGACCATCTGCTTTTTGGGGAGTTGCCGGGTGAGATGGGTATCAATGCGGCCATAATGCGCGGGGCCAAAATTGGCTTGCAGATCGGCAATAATTTCGTGGAGTGGTGCACGTGACTGCGCCATAATCTCCAGCAGCAGCAAGCCCATCAGGATGCCATCACCTTCCGGGATATGACCGCGAATACCGATGCCACCACTTTCCTCACCGCCGATCAGCACATCCTTCTGCATCATCAGGTCAGCAATGTAATTAAAACCAACCGGGGTTTCATGCAGCGTCAGGCCAAATTTATCGGTAATGTTATTAATCATGAAGGTGGTCGAAACAGTTTTGACCACATCACCACGTTGACCCCGGTCTTCAACCAGATGCCGCAGCGCCAGCGCGAAAATATGATGTGGGTCTACAAAATTGCCCTGAGCATCAATCGCGCCAATTCGATCCGCATCACCATCGGTTGCCAGCCCGACATCCGCCTGAACCCGCTGAACAGCCGCAACCAGATCATTAAGGTAACGTGCAATCGGCTCCGGATGGATGCCGCCAAAGCCGGGATTGAGGACGGCACGAATCTCGCTGACATGGCAGCGCGTACGTGAGAGCAGGGTGGTAAAAGCCCCACGGCCAGAACCCCACATGGCATCCGCTACAATATTCAGCTCACGCTGGGAGATAATATCAATGTCGATCAGATTGCTGAGGTGCTGATAATATTCCCAGCCGGGGTCGAAACGCCGGATTAAATCCAGGTCAAGCGCCCGTTGGTAATCCATCATATTCGGGCCGCGGCCTTCGCGTTCCATCAGCCGCAGTTCTTCTTCGACCAGCGCGCATTGTTCGGCGGTAGCGCTGCCGCCATAGGCCGCTTTCAGCTTAAAGCCATTGTAGCGCGGTGGATTATGGCTGGCGGTGATGACAATACCCGCATTCGCACCTTTTTGTTTGACATTATACGAAATCGCCGGGGTAGGGGTATCCGTACGAGAAAGCCACGCGATAATCCCATTGGCGGCCAGTACCCGCGCGGTTTCCAGCGCAAAGCGGTCTGAAAGAAAGCGCGTATCGTAACCGATTACCACGGATGGCTGGTGACTCTCAGAATGTTGTTTCAGAATTGAATCGGCTACCGCCTGAGCGATCAGGCGGAGATTAGGGAAGGTAAAAGTGTCGGCGATAACAGCACGCCAACCATCTGTGCCAAAACCTATCATGAACTGAATGTTCCTTTGTGTAGAAGTCTCTACTGATCAGTATCCGCTGACAGCCTAAAGCCAAGCTATCATAAGATACTGGAACGGCTTAAAGTCCGGTTTTGAACATTAAGTCGTCGATCAGGTCCTGAGTGACATTCAGATCATTGAGAATGGTGTAGGGCAAGTCACTGTGTTCCTGGACATAACGTGGCAGTTGGCGCACCGTGTCGATGATATCATCCCGCCGCAGCTGACCCAGGCGCACGCCGGCAGAGGCAATCGTATCGCGAATCGGTTTAACATCCTGACCATGTAAAGCCGCTGCAATCAGAATGCCTGGGCCGATCAAATCAGCATAAGGCACCCCGCGTCCACTGGCGGTTTTGCGTTCAATCGCATAGGCGAAAATCTGCTCGCTGCCTTCCTGGGGACGGTTATGACCCAATTGATTGGTCAGACGCACTTCCATGCAGATCAGATCAAGCAGGTTGCGCAAAGCCTCGACATTACCCTGACCCACGTTGTTTGAAATCTTGAAGGCTTGCTGAGCGATACCGGCGGCAATGCTGGCAGCCCAGGGCATAAAACGCGTTTCCGGGGTGTTCTTATTACGCTCGGCGGCATAACGCCAGTCCAGCAGGCCGGTGACGATACTTAAAAGCTCGACAATACCAGCACCGCGGACATTGGCCGGTGCCTGGCTGATGACTTCCCAGTCGATGATGATCTTGTCTGCGGGGCCGGTTTCGACATAGCGAACCGAACCCCCTTCGCGTACTGCCACGATGGATGTGAAGAAGCCATCGACGCTCAATGCAGTGGGGATGACGACGGTGGGAAGGTTGTTGGTGAGGCCGATAAACTTGGCCGCATCCGATGCTAAACCACCACCCACACCGTAAACGACCTCGACCTGCGGCGGTAAATTTCCCGCCAGTTCCTTAAGAAAATCATAATCAGCTTTATGCGGTTCTGCCTGAACCACCAAAGGCATATTGATAAGAGAATCCACAGATTCCCAGGCCGGGCCGCTGGTTAACAGCGCGGCTGGTCGCGTTTCACCAATACTGGATAACTCGCGAAATTCAATAGTAGGCAAATGCCAGATTGTTGTCATGGGGCATTACTCCACAGCGCGTGCCAGTCAAATTTATAAACCCAGTCTATAACTTTGTTAACTATAGTGCGGAATCGAAATATTTTCCACCAAACAACTGAAGTCCGCTTCATGGCCCATTTATATTGCGAATCATTATGAGAAATTCATGCAGGTTTTGTGCATTTTGTACGGTGATGCTTTAACAGGATTACAACTTGTAAGAAGCGAAGCAATAGGCGACAATTAATAGGATAAGCATGGTTCACCTGTGGGAGCAAGACATGGATACCCCCTTACCCTCTAACGAGGAATTAATTGAATTCAGTGCGGCTGTTCCCTGGGATGAGATAGAACAGCAGAAACGCCAGTTTTATCAGGAATTATCTAAACTCGCTGATAATGGTCATTCTGATAGCCTCCCATTGGAAACATTTTCTGATATTGTAGGAACCCCCGTCACAACTTATTACGACCCTAATGATTTGAGTAAAGCGAATATTCTTTTAGCTCATGTAAATGGTAAGCAGGTTTTGCTGGGGAGTTATGTCAGCGGTCGCTATCGCAGCGGCAAATCTGTTTTAAAAGCCATCGAACCTTATAATCTTAATCCCTCCGTAAATCATACCAATATTCAGGAAACGGATGATCATACGGAGCGGATGCGCGCAATGGGGGCTGAGATTGAGCTTGGCCTCGTTTACAAAGACGGCGCATCACCCGAAGAAGCCGAAATGCAGAATTATATTACGGTCTACAAGCAGAAGGCCGAGAAGCTTGGCGTTTATCCGCGTCTAGATCGTGAAGCCTGTCAGTATCAGATTGAAGCGCATATCGCCCCCGGTGTCGGTTATCATCAGACCCGCAGCTCATTAAAAGGGATGATGACCGCTTTGGCGGCGGCCAGTGAAGAAACCGGTCTGCAGACCACCATTATGTCGGCCTACCCGACACACTCTGACTTTAAGATGAGTGAAGAAGCCAAAGTGAAAACAGCGGTTGACCTGATGTTGGAGGTCAACGGTTTCTTTCCCGAATACGCGACACGTCTGGCTGAAGCCCAGGCACGTTATCATGTAGAACTCCCCAGCCATTATGTGCAGATGTTCCGCAATCAGGGCTGCCATATCCATCTTGATCTGGCTGGACGGTCTGAGGCGCTGGGTTTATTGACCTTCTACACCATGCTGCGCAGCGCCACGGCTATTGCTAATTCGGCTGTTCTGAAGGGTGGCCCGTTTGTTAATGGCACCTGTGACCCGGAACTGTTATGCGTCCGCGAACATCTGCGAAAGACGACTGTGACGGGTCGCTATGTTGACTTACCGCTGAACCCCCACTTTTCGAGTGGTGATCTTGAAAAATATGGCTGGCTGTTACAGTCGGAAGGGGTAAACGCGACGGCACGCGCCCTGCTTTATAATGGGGATACCGAAGGCTTGCCCGTTTCCGCGATGCACAATCCGATTGGGCGGGTGCGGCCTGACATGACGATGGAGAAGCGCGTCTGCACGGTTGAAAGCACCGGCATGCCTGCGAATATCAGCATTTCGCGCATGGCGGCTGTGCTGACGGATTTTGAATTCTCGCATACGCTGATCGAAAATTATTTCCGCAAATACGGCTGTGATCTCGAACCGATGTATGAAGATCGCGTCCTGTGGTCAATTCTGGGGCCGTTGGATCAAAAGACATTCATCGAGCTACAGGATATGTCTGACCGCGAATGCACGGACATTGTGCTGACTACTGCCGCTGGCATGCGCATGACTCTGAGTGAGTTTTATGAGATGAAGCGTGTTTATATGCATAAGGCGCTGGTGGATATTAAAGAGATCGCCCCACGCGATATTGATGATGTCTATACCAGCCTGCGCCGGATGCTGGAACCACCGAGTGGTCACTCTGCACAGACTATTGAACAATATGTGAGTGATCCAAAGCTGAAAAGTACCGGTAACTGGGGACGTATTTTACGGAATGCGTTTATTGATGCAGGCGGTACACCCGGCCAGCATAATCCGGACGCCGTTTTGAAAGTGGTCAACCAGATTCAGGCTGCGATGAAAGAACGTTATCTCACTGTTTAATACGATAACGGGGCATTTTAAATATTCTATTATAACGCTTACCGCAGATTCTCAAACTCTGTGGTATAATTCCATTTTAAATTATTACCCAAAAATCCTTATTTGTGAATTTGTTTAATTAGATAATCGAAAGGAACAACCTGGCCACAGCTGTGTGCCAGGCAAATTGTGTTATGGCAAAACCGAAATTGAGAATTATCCCGCTTGGCGGACTTGGTGAAATTGGTAAGAACATGACCGTGTTTGAAATGGGCAATGATGCCATCATTGTCGATACCGGTATTATGTTTCCCGCCAATGATATGCACGGTGTTGATTACATCATCCCCGATTTTCGCTATCTGACAGAGCGAACTGACCTGAAAATCCACGGTATTCTGTATACGCACGGGCATGAAGATCATACCGGGGCGATTGGCCACGTGATTGAGATGCTTCCGGGCGTTCCTGTCTATGCCACGCAACTGACATCGGCGTTATTAAAAGTCAAGCTGCGTGATGCACGCGTAAGCGATAAAACGCAGGTTCATGTCTTTGAAGCGGGTGATATCCTGAATGTTGGCCCGTTCAAGGTCGAAAGCTTCCATGTCTGTCACAGTATCCCCGATTGCGTAGGCTTTGCGATCAATACGCCGTATGGCTTAATTGTCCATAGTGGCGATTATAAGTTTGATAATACGCCGATTGATGGCAAGAAACCGGACTACGCACGTTTAGCTGACTTCTCGCGACGTGGTGTACTGCTGCTTATGGCGGATAGTACGAACGCTGATCAGGCGGGCTGGACTCCATCCGAAAGTGTGGTTTCCGGCGGGTTTGATACCGTTTTCCGTGAGGCAAAAGGGCGCATTATGATTGCCACATTTGCTTCTCACATTTCGCGTATTCAACAGGCAGCCAGCTTTGCGGAACTTTACGGACGTAAGCTGGCGATTGCCGGTTACAGCATGACTGAAAACGTCAAAGTAGCCCGCAAAATGGGTTTGCTGAATATCGACGACAAGACTCTGATTGATCTTCAGAAGATTGATGATTATCCGCCGAGCAAAATTGTGATTATGGTGACAGGCACCCAGGGCGAGCCCTCTGCTGTATTGGGGCGTTTGGCTATCGGGCAGCATCGTCAACTGGATATCATTGAGGATGACACGATTATCCTCTCGTCACACGCTATCCCCGGCAACGAGGAAATGGTGTACCGGACGATCAACCGCCTGTTCCAGCGCGGTGCTAATGTGATTTATGATCCGATTGCACCGGTTCATGTTTCTGGACATGCTCGGCAGGAAGAAATGCGTTTGCTGCTGAATCTGACCCGCCCGAAATACTTTATCCCGATTCACGGTGAACTGCGTCATCTGAAAGAGCATGCCAAGCTGGCAGCAGCGGCGGATGTCGCGCCGGAAAATATTTTCGTCATTGAAAATGGTATGGTCGTCGAGATTGATAAATACGGCCTGCGCCGCACAGAACGTGTGCCGGGTGGTTATGTGTTTGTCGATGGCAGCGGTGTGGGTGATATTGGCCGCGCTGTGATGCACGACCGTGAGATTCTGGCACGTGATGGCTTCCTGATTGTTTCTGTCACCATTGATAGCAATACAGGCGAATTGGTAGGCAAACCGGAGATTTTGTCGCGTGGGTTCATTTATCTGCGTGACTCCGATGAGATCATCAATCAGGTCAAGAATACTGTTTCGCGTGTTCTCGATAATGGTCATGGACGTAACGGCAAGCGCCGTGATCTGCGTGAGGCGTTACAGGACAATGTCAGCAAGGTGCTGTACAACGAAACCAAGCGCCGTCCGATGGTGTTCAGCATTATCAACGAGCAGTAAAACCAGTCGTAACTGATAAAAAAGGCCGTGACCACTCTCATAGTAGTCACGGCCTTTTTATTTATCCCTCTTACGGACGCTTTCCAGGAAGCAGGCGCCTCAAAAAGCGGCGCAGAATACTGCCTCGCGCATTAGTCCAGGCTTCATCGGCAATGTCTGACTGGGCTTCGTCCTCCTGCGCTGACGTGGGTGGACGGCCATAACGCTCTGCCGTGTACATATTCGTGATCGCCTCGATCGGCGGATTGGCCTGGGGCAGTTCTTCCGCCATAAAACGGCGGCGTTCTTCCGGTGTCTGCAGATTAGAGAAGCGGATACCGATCAGCTTGACATAACGCTCTAAACGGGAATAAGCACGGGCTACCGGGCTTAGGCCACGCATGCCACGCCACTCCCACCACCACCAGATCAAAACTGCGATAATCACCAGCACAACCACGGACAGAATCGCTACAAGCACCAGACCCAGCAGCGATAATATGCTGGCTAATGGCCCTTGCTGCTGTGGAGGCTGGGGCGGGGGTTGTGTCGGCACAATTACCGGTGTAGCGGTAAAGGTCGCTGTGGCGGTGGGTGTAATCGTCGGCAGCGTTAACCCCTCCTGCTGCTGCGGGATAAGCGTCGGGTCAATTGTTGCCGTAGCGGTCGCGGTGGGTGTCACCGTGGGCGTAGGGCTGAATTGCGGCGTTGCGGTGGGCTGCTGAACCTGTGGCGCATCATCCACGCGATTGACGGGTGCCTGCGCGGCAGTCGGCTCAAACTCAATCCAGCCATAACCGGGAAAATAGACTTCAACCCAGGTGTGCGCATCCCGTTCGCGGACGGTGTATTGTCCGGTTTCAGGGTCAAACGTGCCCTGAGCAAAACCGGCGGCCATGCGGCTGGGGATTCCCAGACTGCGCAGCATCATAATCATGGCGGAGGCATAATAATTGCAATAGCCTTCGCGGATATCAAACAACAGCCAATCCACCGGATCGCGCCCTAAGGGGGGTTGAGGGATGCTTTCGCTATACTGAATATTCAAGCGCAGCCAGCTTTCGATGGCACGTGCCTGATCGTAAGGTGTTACGACACCCGCATCACTGACAATGGTCCGCGCCAGATCAAGCGTGCGTTGCGTCACGGATGGTGATACATACAGGTAAAGTTCACTGACCCACGGTGGATAATTTGTCCCGACAGCCCGAAGCTGCGCTGCAGTCGCCAGACTGAGCAGACTGGTAGCGGTGTAACGATCCCCGCGGTTGAGTACCTGAGTAGGGCGGATAACTGAAATGTTCATCTGCTTGAGAGATACATCAGCGGGTGAAAACTCGCTCATAACCCGATCATCGGTGCCGATATTGCTTAGATCTGTGCGCGTCGCCAGGTCAACAATGGAGGGTTGAGGCGCGGTATACACTAAACGCGATGCCCGCAAACCAATTGTAAACTCCTGTTGGACAGCGATTCGTGAGCCATCAATATATGGCTCCTGGCGAACTTCTAAGGGTGCCTGTGGATCGGTCAGGCGGGTGGTTGCAGCCGGTGACCAACGCCCTGCTTCGTAGGTATCGAAAACACGTGAACGCCAGTAATAACGCCGGTCTGGCGGCGCCGATACCCAGAAGACTTCCTGGTCACCCAGTTGAATCGCACCACCGAGTTGCAGTGAATCGCTACCATAATAATCGGCTGTAGTGGGGCCTTGTGTCTCCACCGAGGAAAAGAGGCGATTCCAGAATTCGCTCAGTTGAGTGAGGGGTTCCTGTTGCAGGAATTCCTGAAAGCGGTCGAGATTTTCCTGCAAATTATTCGAGGGGATAAGCCAACCAGCCATCAAGGCCATCAGTGCAAGGACAGCCCCCAGACGGAAAAATTGCTGATGAAGTTTGGGCGGCACGCGGATGCCATTGGTGTACCATTTCCATTCCAGCGCGTCCAGATTAGAGCGGACGATCAGCATTAAACTCATCATGACGAAAATGATGAGATAAATTTCCAGATTGACGTTGCCAGTGTAATAGATGCTGTTGGTGATCAGGATCAGTGCCGGGGGCAGAATAGCGCGCCAGACCCGATCAATGCGGAAGACATGCCACGCCGCGCTATAACCTAAGAACCAGATCAGTGTGGCGACTAAAAGCGTGAAGACCACCTCATCCTGATTGATGCCGCCACTGACGGCATCCGTCAGCCATTGGAGAATGCGTAAAATAACGCTGTTTAAGCCATCTCCCAGACCACCGGGTTCATTAATCGCGGCGATCATCATGACGATGGCACCGCCATATAAGCCGCTCATAATCAGCGCGAGGAGTTCGTTATAATGGCTGCGTGCCAGAATGAATCCGAAAATGACGCTGAGGAATAAAACTGGCAGAATGGTATTCATAGCCAACGGCCAGCCTGCTGCATTTAAGGCCAGCACCGGCATCAATAACATGATGGTGACGACCAGTAAAACAGTCAGGTCACCCGGCGCGAACAAAGATTTAATGCCCCGCCCAAAACGTTGTGTCCAGCGCTCAACGGTAGAGGCGCTGCTTCGCATACTTGCTGACATAAACTAAATCCTGCTCACAATAAAATGAGGGATAGCAAGCCTGAACCTACTATCCCCCTGATATGCGTCCATTGTAATGGTGATACACAGGCTTGACAACCGACTGCTTCTCTATGCTCTTAATACGACTGGACGGTAATCTCATTAATGCGCAGCAGGTTTGCCTGGGATAATCCTTCCCCGCCAATACGATCACCGGTCAGTGGGTCAATCACTGCCAGTTGAATGCGGTATTGATTGGAACTCATCGAAGCGCGTAACTGGATTTCTCGCTCCTCGATATAGTATTCGCCGGGTTGCCATTGATTCATCGGTAAGGCAGTATCGACTGAATCAATAAGCTGCGGGGGAGTCTCGGTTATGCCCAGTCCGCCTTCCCGCCCAATGTAGGTGCCAATCGTGTACTGCTGATCAAGCGGTTGATCAACTGACCACCACAATTGCAGACGGATCACTTCGCCTTCATGAACGGCAGGGAGGGGAGGCCGCAAGTCGCCTTCAGCGCTGATGATATCTGCGCCGTGGAAACGCAGCCCATTATCAAAGCGGATACCATCGGGGAAAGGGGGTAATTCATATAAAACAAATACACAGCGGGATGGCCCAAACTGATTGCGCCGAACACGATTGTGGCTGATGAGTTGCTCCAGCTCCAGGTTTTGCCGGCCACCTTCCAGGATGTACCACACTCGCCGGTTATGAATGGGATCTGATGAAAAGTAGAGGCCACTAGGGAAGTAAACCCGTGTATAGTAGTCCCATTCCTCAGCCTTGCCACAACCATTATTGGGGTCAGCGATAAGGGTATCGCCCCATTGCATCTGTGTCGTCAGCCATTTGAAATTACGCCCAAGCGGTGATACACCATTTCCCCAAATGCTGTAGCGATCCATGGGCAGCGGTAAAAACATGAGGATAACGAGCGCGCCATAGGCTCCCAAGCGTGGAAAACGCGGTAAATAAGCCAGCCCCCAGCCGACCCACAGTGCAAGCCCCAACATGCCCCACCACGCATAGCGCGCCGAGAAAAAGCCCAGGAATGGGTTGAGAAAATACAGCAGCAGCGGTATTAAAACAATCCAAACGAATAAAGCCCATGCTTTTCTGGATGATCGGTTGTGGTAAATGAGTAGGCCAGTCGCAACCAAAAACAGAATGATCCAGATGATAAACAGTGACCCTGTCCATCCCTCAAATAAATTGTAAAGGGCTGGCAGCAGAGGGGCGGTATTTAGTTGGCTGGTTGCCGCGACACGCCCCGTGACTGTACTTCGGATTTGCAAAAGTTCCGGCAGGATCAGCACAACGGTGATGACACCCGGTAGCCACCAGCGAATGATTTTTCGCCCATAAACGATGCTGGAGTATATGCCCAGCATGATGATGGCAAGGCTGCTGGTATACGACGTGTAGAACATGGCCACCAGGCTGAGCGCTAACAGCACGCCATATAGCCGATTTTCCCGTTCAAAGTAGCGCAGCATCAGCCAGAAAGCCAGCGGCATCAGCCCCAGTAGCAGCGCATAACCCCGCACCTCAATACTGAGCAGAATGTTGTATCCAAGCGCGGCATAAATCAGCGCGACACAAATGCCCGTATGTAATCCGCCTAACCGTCGGCCAATTTTATAAGTAAAGGTAGTGCCGATTAAGAAGATGAGCATGGACAACAGGCGCAGACTCTCCGGGATCAGGCTGGTGATACGCCACCATGTGCCAATAAGCAGATAATACAGGGGCGGCCAATCATAAGGAGTCCACTGGATAATCTGACTCGGAGTACCAAACGTTTGCCACACTGACCAGATCTCGTCGGGGTTCATCTGGATTTCGCCCAGCCTCAGCAAACGGCTGGCGCTGATGATGAGCAGCAAGGCCGTGATGATTAACCAGTAACCGATTTTTTTTGATGAATTTGTGGATGGTTTCAAGACAGTCTGATCCGGTATTTACGGTGATTTTGCAAGATAGATGAGCTCATAAGCCAGCAGACCGGGCAGGATTAACGGAATATGCTTCTGACCTGTGCGCCGGGTGATGTTATGGAGCAGATTCTGCAGACCGCTGCCTGCGATGTGGGTTTCTTCGACATTGTAACCTTGTGCTTCAATCAATCCCCGACCTGTTTTGAGGGTATACAGCGCAAGGTGGGTACGATCCATAATGCCGTAATCCTCATAATCGAAGATGCCACGCAGCAGTTTGAGGCGGATACTCCAATGGGCAATGTTGGGTAGTGAGACAATAATAATCCCATCGGGTTTAAGCAATTGATGTGCTTCCTGGAGCAGGCGCTGCGGATATTTGAGATGTTCCAGTACGGCAGCGGCCAGCAGTACATCATAGGGTGCGCTGTGATAAGCGGCTTGCAGCGCGTCGGGCGCGTCCAGATCGACCGTATAAACTTCTGAGCAGCGGGTCGCGGCAATGACGGTTGCTGCCGGGTCAAATTCCAACCCGGTGACGCGACAGCCAAGTGCCTGCTCCATATAACCAGACAGATAACCAGAGGCACAGCCCAATTCCAGCACACGACTGCCGCCTGGAATCAGGCGCATCAGAATGCTGTGCGCGTCGTTGGGGTTGGCCTGATCAGGATTGAAAATACCCTCTAAGTGGTATTTCGGTTTTAGTTCGAGCATTTTGAAATGACTTTGTTTTATTTGCGTCAAAATTATATACCGTGTACCTATGCCCTGCCATTCTCTATAATAAGTCTGTCCAGGTTGACCGGGTGATCGCTGTCTCTGCTTGCAGAGATAGAGGAAAGTCCGCACTCCACAGGGTACGGTGCTGGCTAACGGCCAGGCGGGGTAACCCGATGGCAAGTGCAACAGAGAACGGATTGCCTGCACATATGTGCGGGTGAGGGTGAAAAGGTGGTGTAAGAGACCACCGGCGTGGGCAGTAATGTCCGCGGCCAGGCAAACCCCACCGGGAGCAAGGCCAAGCAGGCGCATTGGGGCGACCCGTCCCGTAAAAAGCGTCGGGTGTGCTGCTTGATTCCAGCGGGTAACTGTTGGAACAGATAGATGATCGCCACCTCGCAAGGGGTACAGAATGCGGCTTACAGGTTGACCTGGACACTCCAATAAGCAAATTATGATCAATAGGCTCTGTAAACCGCGTTAGAGTCCGCCCAGCTAATCCCTGGGCGGGTTATCTTTAGTCAGGTAGACAACAACCTGGCTGATGATTCTGCCGCTAAAACCAGCCCACAGAAATAATTTAATCTTCAACCTCCGCGAAGTATATGCGATGGCATTCCAACTGGACTGTAGCAGAGGTTGAAGTGACAATTTGACATCCACAACTTTACTACGTATCATCAATTATCAATAATTTATTTCTGGAAACTAAGTATTCCTTCTGACTGAGCCAATTGATGACAGCAAAATCCAATTTCATTCATCGAAAAACTAAACTGTCTTCTCTGGTTGATCAGGTCTATGAGCGGCTGCGTGCAGACATAATCAGCGGTGAGCTTCCCACTGGGGAAAAGCTGGTGGAGCTTGAAATCGCCACTCAGATGGGGACGAGTCAGGGCCCGGTGAGAGAGGCGCTTCAGCGGCTTGAACGCGACGGGTTGGTAGATCGACAGGCGCGTAGTGCCACTTATGTGACTGATATCTCTATTAATCAGATATACGAGCTCTTTTTTATCCGCAATGTCATTGAGGGTTTTGCCATTAGCCGAACCGTGCAGCACATCACGCACGAACAAGTTGACGAGTTGCAGAGCCTGGTTGACAAAATGGCCGAAGCGGGTCGTCAGAATGACATGATGACTCAGTCGGAATTTGATATGGAGTTTCACCGTTTAATTTGCGAGTGGTCAGGGAGTTCCGCGCTTATGCTGGCTTGGTCACCGCTCTTTAGTCAGATACAGCGTTTTGTTGTGCAATCGCACCCGAAGCATTATCCTGATCTGGTTGAAGTGGGTACGCGTCATCAGCCTATCGTGGATGCGCTTCGAAACCACGATGAGAACGCCTGTGACATCCTACAGAAACACATCATGCTCATCTGGTCTGAGATCAGCCCTTGAGTGTGAATACCCCGCCCTGTTGTTATCTTTGACATTTTGAAGAAAGGAGCGAGGATGGAGTGATATTGAAAATTAATATATAGAACGACCATCTCAATTAGTAGTTTGCTTATATATATACCATTAGGGGTGAATTAAATGAAACGCAATGTATTTTTGACCTTTCTTGCTTTGTTCTGTTTTGTGATTTTCGCTGTTCCTTCGGTTGCACAAGAGGATAGTGAAGATGAAGTGATGTATGACCCTGAAGCCTGTTTCCGTCCTTCAGCGGATAACGAGGAAATGGTCAGCTATGAGGCGGTTGAAGGTCCCTACACGATTGGCCTGAGCAATTCGTTTATCGGTAATGCCTGGCGCACACAGATGATCCAGATGGCGGAAGCATGGGCAGCCTCCCCGGATGTAGCGCCGATGATCGAAGAACTGATCGTTGTGAGCACGGGTGAAGATGTCGAAGCGCAGATCGCCGCAATGGACAATATGATCGCGCTGGGTGTGGACGCCATTATCCTGAATGCAGCGAACCCGACTGGTTTTGATGCGGTAATCCGTCGTGCATCTGAGGCAGGTATTATCGTCGTTTCCTTTGACAACATCGTCACAGCGCCAGAAGCCGTGCTGGTCAACGAAGATCAGATTGAGTTTGGTAGTGTGATGGCCCAGGATCTGGCGGAACGCATGGGTGGCGAAGGTAATGTGGTCCTGGTTAACGGCGTGCCGGGAACCAGCGTAGACACCGACCGCAACACCGGTGCGAAAGAAGTTTTTGCCGAGTATCCCGATATTAACATCATTGCTGAACTGGAAGGCATGTGGGGCAGTGGTGTGGCCCAGCAGATGATGGCCGATTTCCTGGCAACCCAGCCCGAAATCGACGGTGTGTGGATTCAGGGTGGTGGCCCAGGTGTTATCCAGGCGTTTGACGATGCCGGATATGATCTGGTACCGATGGCCGGTGAAGCCGAGAATGGCTTCCGCAAAGCGATGGCTGAACGCCAGGATGATGGCCTTGTAGGTATCTCTGTCGGCCAGACCCCCGGTATGGTTGCGGTTGCCATGCAGACTGCACTCGAACTGCTGCAAGGAACCGAGCTGCCACGGAGCATTGCCATGCCGTTGCCGCTGGTGACGACAGAAGACATCGAGGAAGGTGTCCACTATTTTGCTGATCTGCCGGATGATTTCTTCACACCGATCAAGATTCCGGAATGTGGTGTGAATCTGTCGCCAGAGGAAATCCTGGCTGTAGAAGTCGAGTAAGATTTTGTTAACCGGACAGGTGATATCACCTGTCCGGTTTCTCAACTTCACCAGCCCGGAGAATTCATCAATGGCAGATAACAATCATATCCTCGCACTGGAAGCCGTGGATGTCAGCAAGCATTTTGGCGCCACTATTGCGCTCGATCAGGCGTCTTTTTCCTGCCAGTCCGGTAGTATTCATGCCTTGATCGGCGAGAACGGCGCTGGCAAAAGTACGCTGGTCAAAATTCTTGCAGGCGTTGTCATTCCAGACTCTGGTTCGATCAAAATATACGGCCAGACCTCGAATGTGCAATCTCCGGCGGATGCCGCCCGAGAGGGGATAATTCCGGTCTTTCAGGAATTGTCGCTGATGCCGGAACTCACGGTAGCCGAAAATATTTTTATCACTAACCCCCCCCGCAACTGGCTGGGCCTGATCAATCACAGGGAGCTATCCCAGCAGACTGAATCACTTTTCGCAGATTTTGGTTTCGAGCATATAGACCCCAACGCGCTTATCAATGAGCTGCCTCTGGCACAGCGGCAAATGGTCGAAATCGCTAAAGCCCTGTCTCGCAATCCACGGCTGCTCATTCTGGACGAAGGCACATCAGCGCTTTCAGTCCACGATGTGCGGTTGGTCTTTAAGGCATTGCGTGGCCTGGTCGATGAAGGCCGCTCGGTCATTTTTATTTCGCACCGAATGAATGAGGTTGATGAGATTGCTGATACCTTGACCATCTTCCGCGATGGACGCGACGTAGGTGCTTTCGCAATGGGCCAGGTCGGCAAAGATGAAATGATTCAGTTAATGATTGGCCGCAAACTGGATCAGGTCTTCCCGGCCAAACCACACACTACGATGGATGCGCAGCAGCCCTTGCTTAGTGTAAAAGACCTGGGTTGGGAACAGACTCTGCACGATATCAGCTTCAATATCGGAGCTGGGGAAATTGTCGGTCTGGGTGGCTTGGATGGGCAGGGACAAGGCGAACTGCTTTATGCCTTGTTTGGATTATTACGCGGGCTGCGCGGGCAGATTATGGTTGATGGTCAGCCACGCAATATTTCCGGGCCGGCGTCGGCTGCGAGTGCCGGGATCAACATGGCCCTGATTCCAGAGGATCGCAAAACAGATGGCTTAATCCTGCCGATGTCGGTGAGCAATAACGCCAGCCTGTCAATCATTGATCAACTTACCCGTTTTGGGTTGATCGACCAGAAGCGCGAACAGGCCAGTGTCCTGAGCACTATTGAACGAATGCAGATCAAAACTGGTTCCACTAAAGACCCTGCGCGCAGCCTCAGCGGCGGTAATCAACAGAAGCTGGTTATTGGCAAATGGTTACTGACTGAGGCGAAAATCTATTTGTTACATGACCCGACGCGGGGCATTGATGTGGGTACCAAACAGGAAATCTATCAACTGATGCGCACCCTGGCTGATAAGGGCGCGGGCATTCTGTTTTTCTCTACCGAACTGAGCGAACTGGTCGGGATGGCAGATCGTGTGCTCGTGCTATATGAAGGGCGAATCGCGCACGAATTGAGTGGGACAGCCA
>JBBSQD010000012.1:0-49665 GCA_038258185.1 Aggregatilineales bacterium
AATCTGACCGACTGGATGGGCGAAAATCTGCCAGTGGATGATTATAACCAGACCGCTTTGAGTTATTATGCTGAAGTGCCAACGAGTAGCGGTCAATTCTATTCTGTCCCGGTGATCACTGATACGCGGATGCTGGTTTATCGTAAGGATCTGTACGAAAATGCAGATGTGCAGGCGGCTTATCAGGAAGCGACTGGTAATGAACTGGCTGTCCCTGCCACCTGGAGCGAATTGCTGGCGCAGGCGCAATTCTTCAAGGACAGTGATTTTATTGATAACGGTTTTGCGACCCACTGGGTCAATGATGGTGATCTGGTACAGACTGCCTGGAATCATGTTCTGTGGTCATTTGGCGGTGAATTGTGGGATCCCACTACTTATGCAGTCGAAGGCATTCTGAACAATGACGCGGGTGTTCGTGCGGTTGAATTTGCGAATCAGTTATTCGAGACCGCACCAACTGGCGCTGCCGCGTTCAATTTTGATGATACCGTGAGCGCGATCTGCAATGGCTCCGCTGCGATGATCGAAATCTGGTATGGTTTTGGTGGTGCATTTACTAATGCCGAAACCTGTGCTGAAGCGCCCAATCTCGGTTTTGCGGTTGTCCCCGGTGAAGATGTACATTTCATCAGCCTGGGCGGGCAGGGTATTAGCATCAGTGCGTACTCAGCTAATCAGGATGCGGCGCTGGCATTCCTCCAATGGCTGCAATCCGACGAAGTCCAGACCCAATGGGTTGAAGGTGGTGGTTTCCCGGGACGTAACTCGATTCTGGAAAGCGACGCCTTCCTGAATGCGGCACCGTATAACCCAACCTTTGCCGAAGCATTCCAGTATGTGAAGGATTTCTGGAATATCCCCGAATATAATCAACTCCTGTCGATCCAGGGCGAATATCTGAATCTGGCGATTTCTGGTCAGATGGATGCTAAAGAAGCGCTGGATGCGATTGCAGCGGAACAGCAGGAAGTTCTGGACGAGGCTTACCCAGACGGCCCTCCGCAATAAAGAGGCAACAGTTTGCGTTAAAAATTGTTTATGCAGGGGCAATTCAATTTGCCCCTGACTATGTCTCTCTGGAGTATGCTCTATGGCCGAAACACCTCTTGCACAACGTGTTGCGCCGGTTGGTGGCGAGAAGACTATTCGCCCGCGTTTTAGCTGGTTTAGTGACCGCTGGATTGCTTTTTCGTTTCTGACCCCCACCATGCTGTTGTTGCTGTTCATCTCCATCGCCCCATTGATCTGGTCGCTCTATCTGAGCTTTACGGACTGGTCAGTCATTGTCGACGCGGGCAAAGCGCCGGAATGGATTGGCACGGGCAATTATCTGGAATTGTTGACGGATAATCGCACATGGCAGCGGTTTGTGGTTACCGGACAGTTTGTGGTGCCAGCCGTTGCGATTGAGATGGTTTTGGGATTTATCACAGCGATGCTGCTGAATCGTAAATTCCGTGGGCGTGGGTTAATCATGACCATGATGCTGATCCCGATGATGCTGTCGCCAGTGGTGGTCGCTTTGTTCTGGCGTTTTATGATGCAGGGTGAAGGCGTCCTGAATTATTATGTCGTCAATGTGCTCAATGCGGAACCGATTTTGTGGCTGGCCGACCGTAATGTGGCGATGGTGTCGCTGATTTTAGTCGATGTGTGGATGTGGACACCGTTCACGATGCTGATCTCGCTGGCAGGGTTATCCGCGGTGCCAAAATATTTATATGAAGCCGCTGCGGTTGACCGGGCAGGGGCATGGTTTCGCTTCCGGCATATCACCTTGCCGATGGTCGCGCCGTTATTGCTGATTGCTATTATTTTTCGCACGATTGATGCTTATAAGTTGTTTGATCAGGCTTATGTGCTTTTTGGTGAGGGCGGTGGCCCTGGCCGAGCGGCGCAAACGGCCTCGATGTATTTATATGACGTAGCCTTCGGCGATTTTAAGACCGGTGAAGGCTCTGCGCTGGGCTATATTATGCTGATCGTCATTATGGCGCTGGCGAACCTCTTTATCCGCGCTTTGAACAGCATGAAAGCCTCGGAGTAAAGTTATGGCTGGACACAAAGAAACACTTCTTCAGAAAATTGGGTTCTGGCTGGCGCTGGGACTGGTCTTCTTCTTTTTTATGTTTCCGCTTTACTGGATCGCCGTTTCATCGATTAAGACACGGGCTGAGGTGATCAGCCGGACGCCAACATATATTCCTTTTGTGGAGTTCCAACCCACGCTCGATAATTACGCGTCTGTTTTACTGGGCACCACGGTGGAAAGTTCTACCGGGGTACGCGCCTCGGCGGATTTAAGTGTCTTCCGGGATCGTCTGGTGAACAGCCTGATTATTTCTGGCAGTTCAACGCTGCTGGCGGTGGGTTTGGGGACACTGGCTGCCTATGCCGTATCGCGTTTTCGCATCCCGGCAGAAAATGACCTGATGTTCTTTATTCTCAGCACACGGATGCTGCCGCCGGTGGTGGTGCTCATCCCGATTTTTTTGCTATTCAGCGACCTAAAACTTCGTGACAGTTATATCGGTATTATTTTGCTGTATACCACCATGAATTTACCCTTTGTGGTGTGGATGATGAAGGGCTTTTTTGATGAGATTCCGGTGGAATATGAGGAAGCCGCGATGATTGATGGCTATTCACGCCTTTCTGCTATCTGGAAGATTGTCATCCCTGAAGCCATTCCTGCTATGGCGGCAACAGCGGTATTTTCGGCCATTGTGTCCTGGAACGAATTTGTGTTTGCGAATTTACTTAATCGCACTTATGCGGCCACAGTACCTCCGTGGCTGAACAGTATCATCGGGGTAGGCGCAGTTGAGTGGGGACGGCTGGCGGCGGCTTCGGTGCTGTTTGTTCTGCCGATTGTAATTTTTACCTTTCTGGTGCGGAATTACCTGCTGCGTGGGGTAACTTTCGGGGCGGTGCGGCGCTGATGGCAGAAGTTCGGTTAGAGCATGTCATCAAGCGATTTGGTAGCCAGGATAAAGGTGTCGTCGCGGTGGACGATCTGAGTCTGGATATTGCCGATGGCGAATTTCTGGTGTTGCTGGGGCCAAGCGGTTGCGGGAAGACGACCACTTTGCGGATGGTCGCCGGGTTGGAGCAGGCGTCTGAAGGTCAGATTTATATCGGTGACCGGCCTGTAAACGAACTGCCGCCGGGAGATCGTGATATTGCCTTTGTGTTTCAATTTTACGCGCTGTATCCGCATCTGAGTGTGCGCGACAATATTTCGTTTCCGCTGCGGGCGCAGAATCTGTCGAAAGAGGAAGTAGACGAGCGTGTGATGCGCGTATCCAAACGGTTACGCATTGACCATATTCTGCACCGTCGCCCCAACCGATTACCCAGTGGTGAACAGCAGCGCGTGGCACTTGGCCGGGCGATGGTGCGTCAACCGCAGGTGTTCCTGATGGATGAGCCGCTCACTAATCTGGATGCCAGTTTGCGCTCTGATATGCGGGTAGAGTTGAAGCACTTACAGCAGGAACTGGGAACGACCATGTTGTATGTGACTCACGATCAGATTGAAGCGATGTCGATGAGTCATCGTATTGCGGTGATGAACCTGGGTGTTTTACAACAGGTGGATACGCCACTGAATATTTATAACCATCCGCGGACGCTGTTTGTCGCCAAGTTTATCGGCAGTCCGCCGATGAATACCGTCGCCTGTCGCGTCGATGGTTCGGTTCTTCAGGGACTGGATACGAAGTTTCACATCCAGTTAAAAGAGTCGTCTGCCAACCGTCTGAAAAATAGCTCAGAAGTGGTCTTTGGTATTCGTGCGGAGGATGTCAGCGTGGCAACGCCTGATGCTGAAGATTATGACGTAGAAGGGGTCGTGACCTTACGCGAACCGCTGGGTGACGAAACGATTTATCGTGTCGAAGTGGGGAATTTTGGCATGATGATCAAAACAGCGCCAAGACAGATTTTCAAACGCGGTGATAACGTGCGTTTGAATTTCAATCATCATCGCATTCATCTTTTTGATCGTGCAACCGGGCTGGCTGTGTAATATGGCAAATTTACAGATCGAAGCTGTTTCCAAGCATTTTGGCCGCACAAAAGCCCTCGATGCTATCTCGCTGGATGTGAGTGATGGGGAATTTCTGGTGCTGCTGGGGCCGACGGGTGCCGGTAAAACGACCAGTCTGCGCTGTGTGGCTGGGCTGGAAAAACCCGATAGTGGGACGATTTATCTGGATAATCAGGCGGTCAATAACCTCACACCTGCGGAACGTGATGTGGCCTTTGTGTTTCAGAGTTATGCGCTGTATCCGCGCAAAACCGTTTTTGAAAATATGGCTTTCCCGCTGGAAGCGCGCCAGTTATCCAAAGCGGATATTCAGCAGCGCGTACGCTCGATTGCGCAATTGCTGGCGATTGATGGTCTGCTGGATCGTCGTCCGGCGGAGCTTTCCGGTGGGCAGCAGCAGCGTGTCGCGTTGGGTCGCGCGATGGTACGCCAGCCGCGTCTGTTTTTGATGGATGAGCCGCTGACCAATCTCGACTTTATGCTGCGGGTGGAGATGCGGGCGGAACTTAAGCGCCTGCAAAGCGAACTGAATGCGACTTTTTTCTATGTGACCAATGACCAGATTGAAGCGATGTCCATGGCGGATCGGGTGGCTATCCTGCATGAGGGGGTTGTGCAGCAGGTGGATACGCCGGAGGAAGTTTATGACCATCCCGCAAATATGTTTGTGGCGGGTTTTGTGGGTAATCCGCGCATGAATTTTCTCGACTGTACGCTGGACAGCAGCCAGCGATTAGTGAAAGGCGACGTGTGGCAGATGCCACTGAGTGCCCCTCAGATGCAGCAGTTAGATCAGCACACGCAGCATGCTCACCTGACTCTCGGTCTGCGGCCTGAAGATATTGAACTGAAACCGGAGCAAACTGCGGGCACGTTTCCGGCTGAGGTGTATGTGGTCGAACCGCTGGGAGATCGGACTATTGTTGATCTGCGTTTGGGTGAGGATATGATCAAGGTCAAAACAGCGCCTGACTTTATGGCGGAAAGCGGTGATGTGGTCGGGGTCGAATTTGATTCGGCACGATTGCACATTTTTGACAAGCAAACCAGCATGACGATTTTATAGGAAGCGCCAAGATGATCAGCAAAAGTCTCTATAATGTCCTTGAGCGGAGTATTATTGCCGTCATGCTTTTAGGTATGGTGGGCATGTTCCAACCGTGGCAGATCGACCTGTATCACTATGGATTCGTCATCTTACTGGTTGGAACACTGGCCTTTATCATCATTTCGCATGTGCCTGTGAACAATACCGAGGAATGATTTTTAGGGTATCAGATAGTCGGCCAATGCTGAAGCCATCAGCCCGACTGCTAACGGGAGGGCATCTTCGTCAATGTCAAAACGGGCGTGATGATGATCGCGCGTGATGCCTTTGGCCTTGTTGCCAGCTCCTACGAAAAAGTACATGCCGGGGATATCATCCATAAAATAAGCCATATCCTCTGACGCCATGGTGCGTGCGCCTGTGTCCAGCGCTTCAGTGCCGAGCAAGCGACCAAACAGATGTTGCATGCGCTCGGTGACTTCATGATGATTGACCACCGGAATGGTTAAATGGCGGATGCGGACATCAGCGATGCAGCCGACGGATTCACACACGGCAATGCTGACCGCGCGGATATGCTGCTCCAGCATTTCGCTGGTGTAGGCATTAAACGTGCGGAAGGTGCCTTTGATTTCCACCGTTTCAGGGATGATATTGTGCGTATAACTGCTGGTACGCACACCGGTCACGGATAACACGACCGCGCCAGCCATTGCATCCATTTTTCGGCCTACGATCGTATGCAGTGCGGTAATAAGCTGTCCCGAACAGGCGACCGGATCAATGGTGGTATGGGGCATAGCGCCATGCCCACCGGAGCCTCGAATGATGATTTCAAAGACGGATGAACCAGACATTACGGCGCCCTCAGCGACTCCAATTGTACCGATGCTGAGCGGACTCCACAGGTGCAAACCTAGACTGATATCGGGTTCTGGTTTTTCCAGCACGCCTTCTTCGATCATTTTCAGCGCACCGCCTGCGCCTTCTTCACCGGGCTGAAATACGAATTTGATGCGACCAGCAATCTGATCACGATGCCGCGCCATCAGCTTGGCGACACCCAGCGCAATGCTGATATGGCCGTCATGACCGCAGGCGTGCATCACGTTAGGCACTTTTGACACAAAGTCGAAGGTGTTTTCTTCCTGGATGGGCAAGGCATCCATATCTGCGCGATACAGCACAGTCGGCCCATCATGGGCGCCTTCCAGCAGGGCAACGACACCCGTTGTGGCAATGCCGGTTTTAATGTTTTCAATGCCTATTTTGGCAAGTTCGGTCGCAACAATGCCAGATGTGCGGACTTCCTCAAAGGCCAGTTCAGGGTGCTGGTGCAAGTCACGCCGACGGGCGATCAGCTCATTCCGGAGTCCCTCTGCTTCATTCATAAAATTGATAGCTGAAGCCTGTTGTGCGGCGCTGATGACCTGGCCGGGTTTGTCGGTGATCATAAAATACTTTCCTGTAAGCCAGATAGGAGAGGTTATATTCATACGAAGTTCTTTCCTGAGTATAACCTCGTTGTTACCTGTGGAGGCTTAAGTTTTAGAAATTAATACGCTCCAGAGCCAGGGATAAAACGCTGATCGCGCGTAAGTATTCGTCGAGGTCGATATGCTCATCAGGGGTATGATCGAGGTTAGAGTCGCCGGGGCCGTAAGCGACAATCGGGCAGTTCCAGATGGGGCCAACGACGTTCATGTCGGCAGTGCCGGTTTTGTAGAGGAATCGCGGTTGTCCTTCATTGGCGCGGATAGCGCCGCGCAGAGTGCGACTGATCGTAGTATCTCGCTCGGCAGCGAAGGCGATTTCCTGCCCATAAGCGCGGATGGTCGCGCCGTCGGTTGGCGGCAGCGCGTTGATAATCTCGTCTGGGGTGATTCCCGGTGGCAGCCGAAAGCCAATGGTCATGTGCGCATGACCGTAAGCGCCATCAACGCGGGTGTTAATGTCACGCAGGGAGGGATCAAGCTGTGCAAACAGACTTGTTCGATCTGTGTTGTACTCAGTCGTATACATCAGCACCGTATTCCAGTAGACAATCGCCTGTTCTGCCGGACTGAGCGTCGGGCCAGCGCTGTGCGCCATTGCGCCCGACCATTCCCATTCCAGCAACAAACGGCCTTTATACCCCAGTGTGATTCGATCCCAGTTAGAGGGTTCACCAATGAAGCAGGCTTTGGGCTGGAATTGGGTCGCGGCATAGCGTGCGCCTTTGCTGGTCGCGGCTTCTTCTTCCACTGCGCCGATGACGACCATACGTGTATTAGTAGGTAGATTGGCTCTTAAAGCCGCCACCGCAAAGGTACACAACGGCCCTTTGGCATCCACTGAGCCACGTCCATACAGCAGGCGTCCATCCCGGCGCACAGGTGGGCTGCCGGGGAAGGTATCAATATGACCGAGCAGTACAATATCGTTTTCGCCTTCACCGATAATACCGATGGCGTTACCGGCTTCGTCGATATATGCCTGATCGTAGCCCTGAGTTTGCATCCAGTTGACCAGCAGCGCGACGGCAGCGGACTCGTGATGCGAGAAACTGACAGTTGCAACCAGGTCATGAAGCAATTGTTCCGCGATGACGTCGGTGATGGCTGACTGCGTATCGGTTGAGGCGTTATTCATCCAATGCCTCCCGCACAGCACTCAGGATGCGTTGCAGTTCATCACGCGTGATAATCAGCGGTGGTAACAGGCGCAGCACGTTGAGGCCAGCCGGAAGCGCTAATACGCCCAGTTCCTGCAAGCGTTTCAGTACAGGCGTAACCCGTCCACGCAGCTCAATACCGATGATTAACCCCTGACCACGAATTTCACGCACTTGCGGGTGATTCATGGCTTGTAATTGTTCTAGGAGCCACGTGCCGGTTTCTGCCGCCTGCTGCGGCAGTTTCTCATCGCGTAAGGTGGTGAGGGTGGCAATCGCGGCGGCGCAGGCAAGCGGATTGCCACCGAAGGTGCTGCCATGTGACCCACCGGGAATCGTGCCTAAACTCTCCTGCCAGCAAACCGCGCCCATCGGCACACCACCGGCAATGCCTTTGCCGAGTGCGATAACATCGGGTATTACTTCGGCATGTTCAAAGGCGAACCAGCGTCCGGTACGTCCCAAACCTGCCTGAATCTCATCCAGAATAAGCAGTGCGCCGCGCTCATCACACAACTGGCGCAGACCGCGCAGGAAATCCGGATCAACGGGGTAAACACCACCTTCACCCTGCACAGCCTCGACGACCACCGCGGCGGTATTTTCTGTAATCGCTTCGGCAGCAGCAGCCAGATCATTATAGGCGATATGGGAAACGGTATCGGAAGTGATAGCGGCGAATGGCTCACGATATTTAGGATTCCAGGTGAGCGCTAATGCGCCCAGTGTGCGGCCATGAAAGCCGCGTTTGGCCGCGACAATGCCACTGCGTCCGGTCAGCAACACGGCGACTTTGATCGCGCCTTCGATGGCTTCGGCACCGCTGTTGCACAGGAAAAAGCGGTTAAGACCTTCCGGCGTAATCGTCGCCAGTAATGCGTACAATTCTGCGCGGCGGTCATTGTAGAAAATCTCTGGGCAGGTGATGAGCGTTGCGGCCTGCTGGCTGATCGCCTCGACCACAGCGGGGTGACTGTGACCGAGCAGCGCCACGCCCTGGCCGCTAGTGGCATCAATGTAGCTGTTGCCGTGCTCATCCCAGACGGTACTGCCAGCACCTTTGACGACGGTTAATGGGCGTTTGGGATAGGCCCCGGATGTATGCGTATCTTCCAGTGATTGAATTGCGGCTGTATTAATCATCGGCTGAATACCGTTCCTTCTCCGGCTAAGGCTTGCCGTACCGGGCTGGTGATGCGTCCATCGCCGATAATCACGCGGCTGACACCATTTTCCAAAGCTTCCTGCGCACCCAGAACTTTGCGTTTCATGCGCCCCTGCGCCCATTCCATTGCAGTGTTGATCTGTGTGGCGGCAATCTGACGGACGAAGCTGGTTTCGTCGCTGAAATCGCGGTAGAGGCCGCGCACATTGCTGAGAATGACCAGATCATCGGCGTTAATCGCCCCGGCTACAGCGGCGGCGGCGCGATCTCCATCGACATTGAGCAGGCCATCTGCGCTGAGTGCCATCGGCGGCAGAACTGGCACAAAACCCTGTTCCAGTAGGTCAAGAATATGATCGCCGTTGACACTTTGAATAGAACCGCTGTAGTCGTCCCGCACCACGCGGACACGACCATCGACCACGGCACGAATGGCGTTTTTACGCTCACCCTGAACAATGGTGTTTTCGCCAGTCACGCCGATCGCGTTGATGCCGCGTGCTCGTAATCCTGCGACCAGTTCCTGATTGGCCTGTTCCGCCGCCTGCACAAACACATCGCGGGTTTGTGGGTCGGTATAACGGGAGGTATGGCCGGTAGGGGAGGTGATGGTGCGCACCGGGATACCCGCCTCAGAACACAGCCGGTTCGCCAGATCGCTGACGCCATGCACCACGACTAACGGACGATCCTGCGCCATCTGTGCCAGGTCATCGCAGCTTGCGGCCATATCCAGACCCGCACCACCGCCTAATTTGACGACCAGGATATTCTCAATTGCAGTAGAAATCATCATGTATATTCTGCCTCGTTGTTTATAGGAGCAGTGACCTGCTCACTGGAATTTGCTAGGGATAAATACCGGGAAAAGTCAGACCGGTGGTTTCGTCAAAATCGAGCATTAAATTCATACATTGAACCGCAGAACCCGCGGCGCCTTTGCCCAGGTTATCAAGCGCGGCAATGACCACCAGATGCATCCCGTCTTCATCCAGCTCAAAGCCAATATCACAGTAATTGGTACCCGCGACAATGCGCGGTTCCGGGAAGCGATGCAGGCCGGTTTTGCCACTGACCAGCCGGACAAATGGCTCGCCTTTATACGCGCCGCGATACAGTTTCCAGATGTCTTTTTCGGCTTGCGGCTGGTTGAGATAGCAATGTGCCAGCAGGTGGATGCCGCGCACCATCTCAATAGCGGTGACGGCGAAATGCAGATTAACGTCTGTGCCGAGCATCATCTGGACTTCGGCCATGTGACGGTGACCCGTTGGGCTGTAAGCGCGGACGGCTCCGCTGCGTACCGGGTGATGCGAACCGGCATTGGGCTGATTACCCCCCTCGGATGAGCCGACTTTTAGCTCAATGGCGGCCTGGTGTAACAGTCCAGCCTGCACCAGCGGCCACAGCGCCAGATTAATGGTGGTGGCATTGCAGCCCACACCGCTGGCGTAATGTGCACCGCGCAGTTGGTCACGGGTGTGTTCTGGCAAGCCATAGACGAAACGATCCAGCCAGTCCGGCGCGGGATGCGCTTCGCCATACCAGCGCTGATAAGTCTCCGCGTCATTCAGACGGAAATCCGCCGACAGATCAATGAGCGTGGGTGCCAGTGCGGCGTAACGCTCAATATCCCGGGCGACTGTGCGATGTGGCAGCGCCAGAAACAGCACATCGCAGGCTTGCAGCGCGTCCGGGTGAATAAACTGATGCTGAGTCACTCCGCGCAGATTCGGATGAACAGTATAGACAAATTTCCCGGCCTCACTGCGGCTGGTGATCTGTGTGACCTGGACATGTGGATGAAACAGCAGCAGGCGCAGCAGTTCGCCGCCTGTATATCCGCTGCCACCGACGATACCAACCTGAATCACGCTGTCATCCTCACTTGTTCAAGGGCGTAGGTTACGACTTCAGAGGCGATATCCACGCCTGTCGGTGCGCTGCTGTTGCGGAATTCCATTGTGTGGTTGATCTCGTTGACCAGCAGGCTGCCGTCGCTGTTTTCCAGCACATCAATCGCCAGAATACCGCCGCCGACAGCCTGCGCCGCCTGCATGCAAAGCTGATCGAGTTCAGGTGTAATCGGGCAGTTGGATGCCTCACCACCGCGGGCGGTGTTGGTAATCCAATGGGGGGAAGTGCGGTAGATGGCGCAGATGGTGCGATTGCCGACGACAAATGCGCGGATATCGCGACCGGGTTTATTGATGTATTCCTGAGCATAGTACACATGGTGATTGTAATCACCCAGCGTCTGGCGATGTTCGATAATCGACTCGGCTGTTTCCTGATCGTTCACGCGCGCCAGCAATCGGCCCCAGGAACCGGTCACGGGTTTCAGTACCGCCGGATAGCCCAGGTCAGACAGCGATTTCAGTGCTGTGTCGGGGTCGAAGGCGACGCGTGTGGCGGGTTGCGGGACATGTGCTGCGGCTAAGGCAATGCTGGTGCGCAGTTTGTCCGCGCAGATAGCTGCCGTTTCGTAGCGATTAATGGTGTTCACACCCCAGCTATTGAGCAGTGCCAGCGCATACAGGCCGCGTGAGGTGCTGATGGCGCGTTCGACGATGACATCATAGTCGTTCCAGCTTACGCCGGATGGTGCCAGTTGGGTGGCATTGCCAGTGACATCAAAATTGAGGTCACGGTCGAGAATGATATCCGGCTGGAGGCCGCGTTCCTGAAACGCGTTGATGAGCAGTTTTTCCTCAGCGCGGATGTGGGTAATAAGAATGCCGATACGCATGAACTATTCGCCCCAGTCTTCCTCAACCTCAGGCGCGAGGTCGATCTCCAGTGGGTCAAGGCTGATGATCTCAAGCTCGGCGCCACAGTCCGGGCAGGAGATCAGTTCGTTTTCCATCGCGCCGGCAGGAATTGCGATGTCAGCGTCACATTCAGGGCAGGTGGTTGTCATAATTGTTGGTTCTCCTCGTGCATGTTCTGGTTGATTTGAATGAGCTAAACAAAAAAAACGCCGTCCAGACACATCTGGACGGCGGCGGTTCGCAAGGTAATCAGGCGCAGCGCAACTATCCAGACCTTTCGGTTGGCTTCTTGACCTGCTTCTGCTTTTTGTCGGATACGTTGATGATGTTCATGCTGCTTGTCTCTTGTCTGTTATATAGGTGCTGATTGCAAATAAAAAACCTGCGCGATCTTCGGGCAGGTTTGCTTGGCTCACTTTTAGTCGATCTTTGAAAGCAAAAACCCCGAAGGTTTATTTCGGTTTGGTCTTCTTCGCCTTCTTGGTGAAAATGATCGAAATGATTATGTTAGCCATGATTTACAATCAGATGTTTAATTCAACAGAAGATACGATAACTGATTTTGAAAAAACTTGCCATAGGGCAATGTGCCTAAACTTATTTGTGTATTCATGCTTAATGGCCGAAAGCGCTGAGTGTGGATGCGACCGACTGGACATAGCTACCGCCAAACTCAGAGACGTGAACGAGCAGGGGATAGAGGTTATAAATATGCCGCCTGTGCTCGAAAAAACCCGGTGAAATCGGGCGCAACTCATGATAACGCTCAAAGAAAGTCGAGCCAAAAGTGTTGAAAAGTGTGATATACGCCAGCTCAACTTCCGCATGACCATAATAAATCGCCGGGTCGATAAAGCCGGTAATGACCGAATCCGACGCGAGGACATTTGTTGACCAGATATCACCGTGTACCAGCGAAGGTCGATCTGGTTCTTCCAGCCATTGATCCAGATGGCCGCAGAAGTTTTCCAACCGTTGCAGTAAACTGGCTGGCATCCGCTTCGTATCAACAGCATGTTCACCCAGGTACAGCAGGCGCTGATCCCGAAAAAAGCTGATCCATGAGGATGTCCACGGGTTGGGTAGGGGCAGGGTGGCGATGAGTGTGTCGCGTTCCATGCCAAACTGATCTGCGGAGATGCTGTGCAGGTGGGCCAGAAGTTCAGCGGCGTGTCTTTCTGCGCTATCGCTAAAATGGCTGACACCTGCAATAAAGGTCATTAATAAGAGGGACTCATCGCTGTGGAGAACTTTTGGAACCGGAAGCTGAGAATTTGCGTGAAGATAACGCAGCATGTAGCCTTCGACTTCCAGTCCCGCATGGGAGTTTGTGGCTGTTTTGGCGACGATAGCCTGATTATTGCTGAAATCAACCCGGTATACTTCACCGATCATACCGCCATGTAAAGCGCGAATCGCTTGCGGGGCTTCGCCAACAAGTTCGGCAATACGATCAGCCAGCTTGCTCTGTAACATCCGTTTTTAACTCGGTGTATAACCGTTCCATAAAGTCAAACTCGTCCTGCGTGGTTCTCACTGCTGGGATAGTTGCTCTCAGTTGTTGGATGAAAGCGTGTCCACCATCGACGATTCTTTTCAAAACATCTGAAAGGCTTTGCGGGCCATTAATGTCGAAAAGCAGGCCACCATGATGATTGCCGACGAATTCAGGTAAGCCACCCATCTTACTGGCCAGCACCGGTATTTTAGCAGCAAAGGCTTCCTGAACTACTAAACCAGCTACTTCCGGCCAGATGGATGGCACAACCGTCACATCCAGGTGGTTTAAAACATTCGGTAACTCTGTGCGGGCAAAGCCTCCCATAAAATGGATGTTGGGATTTTCTGCCGCCAGGGCATAGAGCTCGGTGACGTAATCAGGCTCGGCTTCGAGCTTACCGTAAATGTACAGATGCACATGCGGTGGAAAGCGCCCCATTTGAAACGCTTCTACCAGTAAATGGATACCCTTCATGTGGATAATCTGGCCGATATAGCCAATATGAATCTCATTGTCGAGTGTGCGCGGAGTATAACGACTTAGCCAGTCGAGCTGATTACCATGATGCGAAACCTGTATATTCAAGGGCAAGCCGGTTGCTTGCAGGATGGTGTCCCGCACATAGGCGGAAGGCGAGATAAAACGATCAATCTGTTGCAGCGCACAGTTTAAAATCTGACGCCGCTCCTCCACGTTCTGGCCCCATCCGCGCATTCCCGGAATATGCTTGGCCATATCGGGCTGGTGAATGATGGCTTTGGCAAACTGATCTAACACGGTTTGGGGGGTTACAGCCTGCGCCATCCGATAGAGCTTCGATTCACTCAGCAGGCAGTTCTGGCAGTTTTCAACGGATACCTGTCCATCACAAATGCTACCGTCATAGCGCATAAGCGTGTGGCGTGAGCAGATAGACCAGAAATCACTCAGAGTAAATACAATGGGTAGACCCAGGTCTTTGATGACCTGAATAATGCTGGCTGATAAGGTATACATAGATGTGACGTGAACAACATCGGGTTGAAATTCCAGCAGGAATTCGCGTACCTGCTCGGCTGCCAGGGGATTGTTATACAGATAGCGTGTTGGCTGGGGCGCTTTGCTCCAGTTGAGATGCAACCGACGTACTTTGATATCTTCCCATACGTCTTCAGTGTATCCCTGAAAATACTTTTCGCCTTCGGCCCAGTTGCCTGCACACAACACATGCACGTCATGGCCGGCTGTCTGAAAGGATTTTGCCAATCCGTGGGTAACCTGCTCGATACCCGAGTTGTGGATGGGGGGATAGAAGTGGGATAGGTAAACGATTCGCAGCATAAGTTTATCTTACCATGATAAAGTGAATACCTTTCAGAATAATATAGAAACCTTGATTAGAAATTGCATTGGAATGTTCTGACAAAATTTAACGGCTTTTAATCCTGATATACTTTAGTGTGTAACCAAGCGTTACCTTGACAGGAGTGTGTGCTGACCTTTATAATTTTGAACGCTCGGTCCCTGTTTAACCGGGTTTTTGTATTGATCTTAGATTTTTAAGGAGCAAACCCCGTGGGTCCGCTGCCAAAACGTAAAGTATCTCGTAGTCGCCGTGATCGCCGTCGTGCGCATGATGCATTGTCTTTGAACCACCTCTTGGTCTGTGAAGGCTGTGGAGAGTATCATATTGCGCACCGTGTATGCCCAAATTGTGGGACATACCGTGGCGAAACTGTTATGGAAGTCAATGCTTAAATTGACCTTCAAACATTTACGAGCCATACTTGTTGCCAAGTGTGGCTTTTTTTTGCTTTATCATTGATTTGCGTTATTCTATACTTTAATTAAATTCGTCATTACATTTATCGGACTGGCGCTTTAAGGAATAAGTTTACGACATGGTCGATTGGTCTTCCTCCGCCTTTGTCTTTCCTGGCCAGGCTTCGCAAGAAGTTGGGATGAGTAAGGATATTGTCGCTCAGCATCCTGCAGCACGAGAAGTTTTTGAACAAGCCGACACTGTATTGGGTTTTGCTTTGTCAAAGCTGTGTTTTGACGGCCCTGAAGATGTACTAAATGATACAATTAACACACAACCCGCCTTGTTTACTTCTGGTATTGCAATCTTAAGCGCGATTCAGGCAGAATATCCTCAAGTGAAACCAGCAATGATGGCTGGACACAGCTTAGGGGAATTGACCGCTCTTGTGGCTGCCGATTCGCTGTCGTTTGCAGATGGTTTGCGACTTGTCAGAGAGCGTGGCCGTCTGATGAAAGAAGCGGGTGAACATAACCCGGGGGTAATGGCGGCAATTCTGGGCCTCAGTACGGAAGACCTGGACCAGATTTGCCGGGATGCCAGCAATAAGACCGGCTGTATCGTCATCGTCGCCAATGATAATTGTCCCGGTCAGTTGGTGATTTCCGGTGATCATGAGTCTGTCGATGCTGCGATGGCACTGGCCAAGACCGCAGGCGCTAAAAAAACTGTTAAGCTGGCTGTCAGCATTGCGGCGCATTCACCGTTAATGGAACCGGCGTCAAATGATTTTCGGGATTTTCTGAGCACTATCGAATTTCGTACCCCGTCAACTGTGGTTTATGGGAATGTCGATGCAAAACCGTTGACCACTGTACCAGCGATTCGTCTTGAGTTGGAACAGCAGTTGACCCACTCTGTCCGCTGGACTGAGCTGGTTCAGGCCATGATTCGCGATGGTGCAGAGATATTCATCGAGCTGGGGCCAAAAGATATTTTATCTGGCCTGATTAAGCGGATTAATAGAGATACAAAGCGCTTCACACTTAATAATTTATTAGCTTTAAATGAGTTTATGGCAACTTCTTCATAAAATAGGTCAAGTGGAAGTTGCACGAAGTTTGTAGCAGTGGATAATATACTTAAACAGTTAAATTTGTTTAAATTATGTTTATTTTCAGTAAGCGTGCGCCAACGTGGCCCACACTTTTGATTCACCATTGTTCTTTGCCACCGGAGGGTAAAAAGTATGTCAAAAACGCGTTTTCGTTATTTCTGTACGATGCTAGCGATTTTAATGTTGGTTGTAGCAGCCTGTTCTTCAGCTGCACCAACGGCAACATCAGTTCCGCCAACGGAAGAACCAACCGAAGCTGCTCAGGTTGTCGAACCTACCGAAGAAGCCACCGAAGAGATGGCAACTGAAGAAGCTACAGAAGAAGCCACTGAAGAGATGGCAACTGAAGAAGTGGAAACCGTAGAGCCGATGATGGAAGCCACTGAAGAGATGGCAACTGAAGAAGCCGTAATGGAA
Source organism: Aggregatilineales bacterium (assembly GCA_038258185.1). Lineage (GTDB taxonomy): Bacteria > Chloroflexota > Anaerolineae > Aggregatilineales > Phototrophicaceae > JAIOHN01. The sequence continues at coordinate 16,468 of JBBSQD010000012.1, forward strand.
GCCACCGAAGAGATGGCAACTGAAGAAGCGGTAATGGAAGCTACCGAAGAAATGGCGACTGAAGAAGCCGTAATGGAAGCTACCGAAGAAATGGCAACCGAAGAAGCCACGATGGAAGCCACTGAAGAAATGGCAACCGAAGACATGACCATTGTTGACATTGCAGTTGGCAATGAAGATTTCTCCACACTGGTCACTGCTTTGGAAGCGGCTGATTTGGTCGAAACGCTGCAAGGCGAAGGCCCATTCACTGTATTTGCCCCCATCAATGAAGCTTTTGAAGTTCTGCCAGAAGGCGCACTGGATGCACTGCTGGCCGACAAGGAAGCTTTGACCCAGGTTCTGCTTTACCATGTGGTTGCTGGTGAAGTGATGGCTGCGGATGTGTCTGAAATGGAATCCGCTGAAACCGTTCAGGGTTCTGAAATCACCATCACCGTTAACGATGATGGCGAAGTTATTCTGAACGATACGGTAAAGGTGATTACCGCTGATATCGTCGCTTCTAACGGTGTCATTCATGTGATTGATGGCGTTCTGCTGCCACCGGCTGCTGAACCGACTGAAGTTGCAATGGCTTTAGAGCCAACCGAAGAAGCCACTGAAGAAATGGCGACCGAAGAAGCTGTGATGGAAGCCACCGAAGAGATGGCGACCGAAGAGCCGATGATGGAAATGACCGAAGAAATGGTCACTGAAGAAGCTACCATGGAAGCCACCGAAGAAATGGCGACCGAGGAAGCTGTGATGGAAGCCACTGAAGAAATGGCAACTGAAGAGCCGATGATGGAAATGACCGATGAAGCCCCGATGGGTGAAATGGGTGCGTCCGTTATGGTTGCTCCTGACGAAGCCATTACCCTGGGTGTCGCCACCATTCTGAGTGGTGAAGGTCTGGTTCCGCTGGGTGCCGACATTCAACGTGGTGTCGAACTGGCACTGGCCGAACGTCCGACCGTCACCGTCGGTGATCTCGAATTCACGATTGAACTGGATGTCCAGGACGATCAATGCTCGGCTGAAGGTGGTCAGGCTGTCGCCAACCGCTTCGCTTCCGATAGCAGCATTATTGCTGTCGTTGGGCCGACCTGCTCCAGCGCCTGCCGTGCCGCTGGCCCGATCTTCGATGAAGCTGTTTACAGCAACATCAGCTCAAGCTGTACTGCGCCTGATCTGACCGCTGTTGACACGGGTTTCGCCAGCTTTAACCGCACCACCCCGAACGATCTGCTTCAGGGTAAGGTTGCTGCTGAGTTCATTTTCAATAACCTTGGCATCACCCAGATCGCAACCATTCACGATGGTAGCCCCTACGGTGAAGGTCTGGTCAGTGTCCTGACCGAACGTTTCACCGAACTGGGTGGCGAAGTGGTCTACTCTGACGCTGTGAACGTGGGCGATACCGACTTCCGCAATCTGCTGGACAATGTTGCTGATGCTGCTCCGGGTCTGATCTACTTCGGTGGGTTCCCGGCTGAAGCTGCTCGTTTGAGCGAACAACGTGCCGACGCAGGCCTGGACGAAGTACCGTTCATGGGTGCTGATGGTATTAATACCCCCGAATATGTCTCACTGGCTGGTGCTGCGGGTGAAGGCACATACGCCTCATCCCCGGTTGCTGGTGCAAGCGATGCCTATGATGCCTTCCTCGCTAAATACGAAGAAGCGTATGGTACCGAACCAACTGCTGCCTTCCATGCCTATGCCTATGATGCAACCATCATTGTGCTGGATGCGATCGAGTCTGTTGGTTATATCGATGACAACGGTGATCTGGTCGTAGACCGTGCCGCACTGAGCGAATATATCCGCTCATACGGTCAGGACGAACCTGTTGAAAGTCTGTCTGGTTTACTGTCCTGTGACGGTACAGGTGACTGTGCAACCGGTGGTATCGGGTTCTTCCAGGTGACTGACGGCGCGTTTGTACGCTTCGAGGCTGAATAGCAATAATCTGAAGAGCCTTGTCAGGTCGTAAAACGTAAGTTAGTCTATGCAGAGGTGGGCCATTTAGCCCACCTCTGTCCTTTTTACTCTATATCATAAAGCGGGGGAAGTATGGCCTCGGATTCACCGGGTCTGATTGTTCAACCAGGCATTGTAGAACGAGCTGTAAAATGGGTAAGGAATGATCCTATTCGGATTTTTCTTTATACAGCCGGCTTTATTTTGTTGGCTTATATCATTTATGTAGCAGGGTATAACATCCTCAACCCGGATGAAAGCCGCTTTACACTTGAAAGGCTTGTGCGCCTTTCAATTTTTGGTTTAGCGCAGGGCAGCATTTATGCGCTGATTGCGCTGGGCTATACACTGGTTTATGGCATTCTGTTCATGATTAATTTCGCGCATGGCGAAGTATTCATGGCGGGCGCATATATGGGCTTTTTTGCCATCACCATTATGGAGCGCAGCGGTATGCTGCAAAATCAGGCCTTGCTGGCGCTGATTTTTACCATGTTCGCGGGTGTTTCGGCATCAATTATTGTCGCTGTGCTGCTGGAGCGTATCGCGTACCGGCCATTACGAGGTGCGCCGCGTCTGGTTCCGTTGATTACGGCCATTGGCGCGTCCATTACGCTGCAACAATTATTTTTGCGTTTGTTTGGCGGCTCAGTGCGCACTTACCCCGATCTCAATCTGTATGTATTACCCGGTGTTTTTCAGGAAGAATGCTCGCTGGTCGAAAGCGTCAATGTCTGTAAAGGTCTGGATCTGATCCGCGGGATTTACCCGGTTGATCTGCACCTGTTCGGGCAGGATCTGGCGCTGAGAGTTCGCCCCTTGTATTTCATCGTGTTCTTTATCGCGCTCGGCCTGATGATCGGTCTGTGGTTTTTCGTGCAGCGTACCAACACCGGTAAAGCCATGCGCGCAGTCGCCGAAGATAAAAACACCGCGGCGCTGATGGGTATCAATGTTGATCGCGTGATTGTGGTGACCTTCATACTCGGCGCGGCGATGGCGGGTGCCGCTGCGGTCTTATTCGCGCTGTATAACCGGCAGGTTACGCCATTTATGGGATTTACGCCGGGTATTAAGGCATTTACCGCGGCGGTTCTGGGGGGCATTGGCAATATCCCTGGGGCGATGTTCGGCGGATTATTCCTGGGCATGATCGAATCCATCGCGCCGTCGCTGCTTGGCATTCCGTCACAGCTAGAAGATGTGGTGGCCTTTGGGATGCTGGTGCTGGTGTTAATCTTCCGACCCACTGGTATTTTCGGTGAAGTGTTGTCGGAAAAGAAGGCGTGACGCTCATGCTGCATAAGGACACTCTTCAATACGGAATTTACAGCGCCATCATTGTGATTATTCTCACACTCACGGGCGTTTTTACCTCGTTTGATCGCAACGTGGTCGTCACTGGTCTGACCTTAAGCTCTATTATTCTGATGCTGATGACCTTTGGCGCGGGTTATCTAACAGCAAATCAGTCTCAGGAACAGGGCTTGATCCCGATGATTGTCAATGGCGCTGCGGGCGCTTTGATAGTCGGCGCAGGGCTGGCTTTGGTGGTCATTTTCAATGTGACTGCTGACCCACAGGAAGTGAATTTTATCTTCCCCAACCTTGGCAATCTGGAAACCACGACGCTCTTTTTAGGGCAGGAAAATGTCGTAACCGGACTGCTGCTGCTGTTGATCTTTAGCGCATTCATGGGCGCGCTGGCGGGTCTGTCTCTGATGATCCCGGTGCGTGAGCGCGGCATCATATTTTTGAGCCTGGGTCTGGTGACTGCGATTGGTCTGTTACAAAATCAGATCCGTAACATTATCACCCTGTCCGACGCGCTGACATTGATCGCTGTGTTTGCGGTGACTTATGTGGTGGCAAAGTTTTTGCTAACACACAGAGCTATCTGGTTGCGTGCGGTTGTAGGCTTTGGTATCGGTGCGGCAGGGGCCATCATGATATTGCTGGTTGGGCGCGATGTGATTGTTACAGGTGCTTCCCGTATTCTCACATTTGAGTGGGTTTCACTGCTGGCGATTTTTGGCTTTTTTGGCATGATGGGCGCGTTATCCTCCATCGGATCGCAGGCTGTGCACAACGGTATGCTCTACTTCCTGGGTGGGTTGCTGGTGCTGGGCATCATAAACACGCAAATTCGCTTAGACCCCGGAATTGCAATTATCCTTTTTGTATTACTGTTTCTGATTTTATGGGTTGTGCCGCGATTAGGACGAATTACCGAAGCCCAGTTTAGCCAACTCAACTGGCGTGATCGGCGTTTGACCAACCGCACAGCCAGCGTGTTTGCGCTGCTCGTACTGATTATTGCGCCACAATTTTTAGGCCAGTACATTACGAGTGTGTTTGATCTGGTGGGGTTGTATATCATCCTCGGTATCGGTCTGAATGTGATGGTCGGTTACGCGGGTTTGCTTGATCTGGGTTTCGTGGCCTCATTTGCGATTGGCGCGTATGCGATGGGACTGATGACGACTCCCAGCATGCTGACCTGTGGGTGGGTGCCCCCGTCACAGATCACAGCCGATAATATTGCTCAGACCTGTACCGGAATTATGACGTTCTGGCAGGCATGGCCGTTTGCCGCGTTAACGGCGGGTATCACTGGGGCGATGCTGGGTGTGCCGGTGCTGCGTCTGCGTGGCGATTATCTGGCGATTGTGACACTTGGCTTTGGTGAGATAACCAACCGTCTGTTATTATCGACCGATTTTAAGGATTTGCTGGGCGGCGCACAGGGGATTTCGCCCATTCCGCAACCGGTCATTGATCTGAATCTGCCGGTCGTGGGTCAGGTTTTAATCCAATTTGGCAATGCGACCAACATCTATTATCTGATTCTATTCAGCGTTTTGCTGGTTTCTGGTGTGGTCTATCGTGTTGCCAGCACCCGTCTGGGGCGTGCATGGCGTTCTATCCGCGCCGATGAAGATGTGGCTGAGGCGATGGGTATCCATCTGGTGCGGAATAAGCTGCTGGCTTTCGGCATCAGTTCGACGCTGGCCGGGTTGGGTGGGGCGATTTTCGGCGCGTGGTTACAGGGTATCTTTCCGAACAGCTTTACGTTACCGGTGTCGATTAATGTGTTGAGTTTGATTATCATCGGTGGTCTGGGGTCGATCCCCGGTGTGGTGGTTGGATCACTGGTGTTGATCGGCCTGCCGGAAGTGCTGCGCGAGCTTCAGGATTATCGTTTGCTGGCATTTGGCGTTCTGCTTGTGGTGACGATGCTTGTGCGCCCTGAAGGCTTGATTCCGCCGCCTGTCAGACGTTTAACAGAGGCTGTGCGAGAACGTGAAGCTGAAGAAAACCCGCAAAATAAAAATGAAGCTGCTGAGGTGAGTTATGGCTGATGTGCTACTGGATGTGCAGTCAATCGTTAAGCGGTTTGGCGGATTAACCGCGGTTCGTGGGGTCAGTTTACAGATTGAAACTGGCATGATTGCCAGCCTGATCGGCCCCAATGGTGCGGGTAAAACCACGTTTTTTAACTGTGTGACGGGTTTCTATGAACCGGAAGAAGGCGATATTCGCTTTGAAGGGCGCTCGATAAAAGGCTATCGTCCCGATCAGATCTGCACGCGTTCTATCAGCCGGACTTATCAGAATATCCGTCTGTTTGGCGGCCTGACCGCTGTCGAAAATGTGATGGTGGGTATGCACCCGCGCATGAAATCCAACCCGCTTGGGGCGATTTTCGGCACTCGCTCGATGTATCAGGAAGAAAGTGACTCGCTGGCGAAGGCGATGGACCTGTTGGATTATGTGGGTCTGAAGGATGTCGGCGATACATTGTCTGAAAACCTGTCCTATGGTCTGCAACGCCGTCTGGAGATCGCACGGGCGCTGGCATCAGAACCGGCACTGCTGCTGCTGGATGAACCGACCGCGGGTATGAATCCCAACGAAACAGATGATATGATGAATTTTATCCGCCGTTTGCGGGACGAGCGCGGATTGACCATTTTCCTGATTGAGCATGATATGAAGCTGGTCATGACCATATCCGATCAGGTCAGTGTGATGGATTATGGTGCGAAAATTTCTGAAGGTACGCCCAGTTACGTGCAGAATGATCCCAAAGTGATTGAGGCTTACCTGGGTAGTACGCTGACCGCACCCATAGGGGAAACAGAATCATGAGTTTGCTGGAAGTTCAGGATATTAATACCTATTATGGGAAAATCCATGCCCTGAAAGGTATTTCAATCACCGTTAATGAGGGCGAAGTCGTCACCTTGATTGGCGGCAATGGCGCAGGGAAAACGACCACCTTGAATACCATCTGTGGGATTACACCCGCCGCAGAGGGTCAGGTGCTGCTGAATGGCGTGGATATCACGCATGTCCCTCCGCACGAGATTGTCAGAATGGGTATCGTGCATTCGCCAGAAGGTCGCAAAATATTCACGCGGCTGACCGTGCGTGAAAATCTGGAAATGGGCGCATTTTCGCGTCAGGATAAAGACGCCGTTCCGCATGATCTGGAAGAAGTGTTCAGCTTATTCCCGCGTTTGAAAGAACGCGCGCGTCAGCTTGGCGGGACGCTTTCCGGTGGTGAGCAGCAAATGCTGGCGATTGGCCGCGCCTTGATGGCTAAACCGCGCATTCTGCTGCTGGATGAACCCTCAATGGGCTTGGCTCCGCTGCTGGTGCAGCAGATTTTCAAGGTGATTACGCAGCTCAATACGGAGCGTGGGACGACGATTCTGTTGGTCGAGCAAAACGCGCTGATGGCGCTGGAAGTCGCTCATCGCGGTTATATTCTGCAATCCGGTTATATCACTCATGCCGACAGCGCTGAAGTGCTCAAGCGTGATGAGACGATTATCGAGGCGTATCTGGGCGGATAATTATCTGTGTCAGGGGCTTTAAAATATGAACGGGAGAAATCGTCTGATTTCTCCCGTTTCTGTTTTAATTAAACCAGCGCCTGCAAACCTTCAAACACGCGGTTAATGGCGGCCTGGGTGTATTCCGCCGGGGTCGCATAGGAGAAGCGAATCCAGTTGAGGCCAGCGTCGGAGAAGTACATTCCGGGGACAACTGCCACACCATGATTTTCACCGAGATGTTTCAGCAATTCCTCAGAATTGGCTAACCCACCGGCTTCAATGTAGCGACCACAATCGATGAAAGCGTAGTAACCGTCACCCATAATAAACGGCAGATCGCTGTTTTCCAGCGCTGTCCTCAGAACCTTACGGCTGGCTGAAGTGGGCTTGATGGTGCTTTCGGCGGCTTTGGCGAAACCCATCTCATAGGCGGCAATGGCAACAGCCTGCGCATAAAAGCTGGGTGTGACCCCATGTGAAGCCAGGTTGGTAATGTGCTTGACGACATCCTTACCGGCCACCAGATGCGCACTGCGGATATTGGATGCGCCGAGACTCTTGGTAATGCCATCAAGGAAGATCAGCCGTTCGCGTTCTTCAGGGCTAAAAGCTTTAAGCACGATATTAATGTCCGACGGGCCGCTGTCGGTCACCCAATGGTAAATCCAGTCGAACAGCACATAGGGGTAGCCATTATCGAGCGCGGTATGGGCGAGCATAATCTGCTCTTCCAGCGGGATGGTGCGGCCTGTGGGGTTATCTGGTGATGTGATCACAATCCCCGCGACTTTGCGGCCTTCGCTTTTGGCATATTCCGCACAGGCGATGATAGCCTCTGGGGTGTAACGCCAATCCTGCTCAGGGTCACCGGGGGCCTGCAGCACATTCAGGCCAGCGGCGTAAGGGCCCCAGTTGTAGCTGATCCACGGGACGCGGGAAACCACCAGCGCATCCCCGATTTCCTGATTGCCCAGATTAATCATGGCGCTATAGGCTTTTTGCAGACCGTCGCGCCCGCCCTGTGTAAAGACGATATTGCTGGGCTCCCAGCCGGTTTCCGGATCGATACCCCAATAATTTTCATAAGCCATTTTACGAAAAAGAGGGGTGCCCCAGGGTTGGTTGTACCCGGTTCCCTGATTAATTTGCAGTTCGGACGCGCGCTGTAAAATTTCTTTGGGGACACCGGGCAAACTCTTACCGCCATCTCCCTGGGATGCGTCATAAGTTTTGGCATCCGCGCCCATTTTTTGTTTGTAACCATCCAATGCCTGCGCAATCAGAAACATCCGCGATTGGGGGATGCTCATCATGGTGGCCGGGTAGTCATTGACCGGAATACGATTCGCTGCCGGTACCGCGAATTGAGGCGTACTGATATCAGGTTGCACTGCTTTTGGGGAAACCAAGTTAAAACCTCCATTTTAGGCTAGTGGAAACAAAAACACCCCTAATGGGGTGTCTTTACGAATATCTACGGATAAACGGAAACAGCCCCCGGATCACGGCGGTGTAGGGCGATTCAGATTAGTGTCAGTAGTGCTCAATGCGTCCATTAGGCTTTTCCCGTTTCGTGCGTTGATTGTCATATATTAACAAACTGACGTCAATGTGCAAGGATGTTGAATAAACTTGCATGCTGTTCGTGCAAAATGCCCGTACTTCATGCACATGCAGGATCATCCCCGGCCCAACGATGGGTTTTCATGGCCGCATGGCTGTCGGCCAGCCGATCACGCGTTTCCATCCAATTGGCCGCCCATGTCTGCCAGTTTGTCATGACGCTTTCGGGATTTAAGCGGCTGCGGACGATGGTCGCTGGAAACTCTGAGCGTCCGGTCGGCTGGCCGATAGGCTGATAACGCAGATCAAAACTCCAGCGGATAGAGTCGCTGTTGTTGGGGAGTGATGCGTGTTTTGTGCGGCTGTTCATCAGCAGAACGCTGCCCGCCTTCATTGGAATGGGTATGGCGCCATCGCCCAGGATACTTTGCGGGATAGTCACGCCGCCGCTGGTGCAATGGAGGGCAAGCCCTGCCTGATGACTGCCGGGGATGACACACAGACAGCCGTTTTCCTCGGTAGCATCTGTGATGGCGACCCAAACGGTCAGCATATTGGTTTCGTCAGCTTCTGGCCGGGCCACACCCTGATCCTGATGCCAGCCGGTACGCGTGACCAGTCCGCTGGGGCGGCTGCTTTGGGCACGTGTCTGATTTTCCGGGGGCTTAATCCTCACATGCTGGATGGGGTTCGCCAGAATTTCTGAACCGACGAATAATTCAACCTGGTCGAGAAGGCGAGGATGGGTCAACAGGTTAAAAACCGCCTCGGTGAGATGCACCGGCGTTTCATGATCAATGCTCATAGCATTGGGGAGGGCAATATCAAAGTGACGATATTGAAATTCGTCAATCTGGCTGATTACCGCTGAGGCACGTTCGATAAACGGTAAATCGGCATAACTGGATGGCAAGCGTCCATCAGCCTGCCACTGACGTGCTACCTCGTCCAGTAAATTCGCGTAGTCAGTGTAAAGAGGGCTTAAATCATCTGGTGTAAAAATGTTTTCCAGAACGAGATAACCCTGTCTTTCAAAAAGTTCTTCAAGTGTGATATTCATTTGGGAAAGTCTCATCAGCTAAAATAGAAGTCGTTTTGTATCAATATCTTTTGCTGATTTTAGAACTGACGGGGTGTTTGTGTCAACCAATCCAAACGAGACAAGCCCTACAACATTTTGAAGTGCTGCGCATTACGATACACAACAATTACCGGTGTATTGGCTGCGGGTAAGGGCGCTCTTTTCAGATCATTCCGCATCCTGCTCTCAGACTTAATCACTGGTTGATTATTTTCGGGCGACCTGAAAGTGTATTCGATCTTCAAGTGAAAGTCATTGTCGCTATCTGATTGACCACTACTGCTTAGAACATAGCCGTTGAGCACACGCCCCTCACGCGAAAGGCGTCGGTCGCGCAATCCCATACTTGCAAAACCGATCACAAGCGGCCAGGTTACAGCATTCCAGATGCAACCGAAAATGAAGAAAAACATTGAAGCCCCCAGTTCGTTGTAACCATCGAGCACGGAAAGACCGGGATTGAACGGATCGTACAGAATATCCACTCGCACACCCGTCTCGACCCGATTGTAAAATTCCCGGCTCACATCCTGATTATTGCTGTAAACATCATCACCCAGCATAAATTGATAACGGGCTGTATAGGTCGTGTCGTTATCGGAATCGGCGTGGCTAAACTTTTCGATGAATGTTCCCTGGGTGGTCACGCCGCGCGTATTCAGCGTTTGCCAGTCACGCAGGCTCAGGATAAGCATGACAATTGCGCCAATACCGATGATGACAAAGGGGATAAAGAACAAAAACAGGCAGCCATTGGCCTGCGTATTCAGTCTTTTCTTCTTGGCGGCGGCAAAGTCACGATTGCCCTTATCAAAAAAGAACACATCATCCAGCCTGATCTTCTGATCTGGTCTGGCGTTTGACACTGGTCGATCCGCACCACAACTTGGGCAGCGATCCGCGCCGTCATTGTCGGCATCGCAGAAGCCACATTTCCACGGGTCAGTTCGGGAATCGTCAGTGGCTAATTCACCCAGTATGGGTGTTCCAGAATGTGATTCGTTGCCTGTGGTTTGAAGTGAATTCTGGATGCGTTTTTTGGCGAGCAGGTTTTTCGCCAGATCGCGCACCTGCCAGTCACTGTCTTTGCGGCTGACATGCTCCAGCAGTTCGCTTACACGTGGATCATCAGAATGACGAATTTCGAGTAGGGCGGCCTTGCGCGCATCGGCACTTTTGTCTTTGAGAATGACCTGCATAAGCCGCTTCATCTGGTTGTCTGTCAGGGGGGATGGATCGCTCATACAAATTCCTATCCATACTGTGAATGTGTTTAATCCAGTTTAGATGGAAAAAGAATTAAGATGACTTGTGGTTCTGTTAAATTTGATTTAAACGAAGTGACAGAGGGCGTAAATAGGTTTTGCGCCCTCTGAAATTGATGGGGTTTATAAAACCGGTGCGTGGGACTGACGGGGGATGTATTGCCCACCGCCGTTTTCGCCAAACCACTCGTCACCATCGACCAGTTTATTGCCGCGCTGGTAGACTTTCACGGGTTTGCCTTTGACCGTCCAGCCTTCATAGACGATGTAGTCCGTGCGCATGTGGGTGTTTTCCACGCTCAGGGTGTGTTCCTTGTTAGGATCCCAGACGACAATATCGGCATCAGAACCAACTGCGATGGTGCCTTTGCGGGGGTACATGCCGAAGATTTTGGCGGGATTGGTGCACATCAATTCGACAAAGCGTGAGGGCGAGATGCGTCCCTGATTTACGCCATGTTCCCACATGACCATCATGCGTTCTTCCAGGCCGGGCATGCCGTTGGGGATTTTGGCGAAATTGCCCTGGCCCAGTTCTTTGCCGGGACGACGATAGGAGGGGTCTTGTTTTTCGAACTCGACCCAATTGCCGCCATTATATTTTTCTGCCCAGTCCTGCCACGGGCCGACACCGCCTTCATACCAGAAGTTGCAATGATCCGTGCTAACCGCCTGTAAACTCCGCTCATCAAGCGCCTGCCACAGCACGCCCTGATCTTCTGCGGCGCGGATGGGGGGGGACCAGACATAAATTGAGCCTACAAAACCGCGGGCCGCCAGATGATCTTCCACAGTGAGGAAAAAGTATTGGGTGCAGCTTTCGCCCATCACTGGATAACCTGCTGCACGTCCCCGGCGCAACGCTCCAATGGATTCTTCACAGGTCATGTGCACGACATACAGAGGACATCCGGTCAGGCCGGACATGACCACGGCGCGGTTGGTGGCTTCACCTTCGATTTCTGGCGGTCGGGATGAAGCGTGATATTTCGGCTCCACATGGCCTGCGGCCAGTAATTCCGGGGTAAGAGTGGCTTCGACATCACCGTTTTCAGCATGCACCATGACGATCATGCCATTTGCAGCGGCGATCTGCATCGCTTTGAACAGCGTGGTGTCGTCCACCTGATAGACATTTTTGTAGGCCATGAATAATTTGAGGCTGGTGATACCTTCTTCCAGCATGCTGGGGATTTCTTCCATGACTTCGGGGCGTAGATCAGTGACAGCCATATGATAACCATAATCAACCTGGGCAACTTTTGATTTTTCGCGCCACGCGGCTAAACCGTCATGCAAGCTGCCGCCTAACGGCTGAATGACGAAATCAATGTGGGAGGTGGTGCCGCCAAAAGCCATCGCTTTATGGCCGGTGTCAAAATCATCATTGCTGACGGTGCCGCCGAATGACAACTCCAGATGGGTGTGGACATCAATGCCGCCGGGCATGAGATACATATCGGTGCAATCCACAAGTTCATGACCTGCGGCGGCAATATCGAGGCCGATGAGCGAAATAATTTCCCCTTCGACCAGCACATCCGCTTTGACCATTTCGCCAGCGGTAACAACCGTGCCATTTTTGAATAGTGTTCCCATAAGAGACTCCTTATAAAACTGCGTGCAAAATATGGGCGTAACGAGCGTTTACTCAGCCGGACGAACCAGGACTTTACAGATTTCGCCGGGCTGTTGGAAATTGATCATCAGCGTTTGCGAGGCAGGGTCACTGGTATAATCCCCGTTGATGACCTCGACGGTGTATCCATCGGGATATTGAAAATTGGGCACAAAGATTTCAGTGGCACCACCGGCATCCGCGTCTGGCTGGAATTCAAAGCCGAATACGCGGGTGTTCAGCTCAAAATTCATGAGCAGTGGCTCACCGGCTGTTTTAAGCGCATAAGGCCGGACAATAGCGGGCAGGCCGCGTCCGCCGGAATGAATATCGTCCTGCCAGTCGGCATCTTGCTGATCGCGGCTGAAAATGGATAAATCCTCATCATTCCACAGATCACCACGAGCGTTGCTGTTATCCGGTGTATAGTTCCAGATGGTGCAGTTGAGCAGGTTGGCATCCATCGCGTCGTAATAGAGATCGAGTGCCTGCACATGCGTTGAAAAATCGCCCGACCCATAGGCACTTTTATTGTCGAGATCAAACGGAATGCCAAACTCACCAATTAACGTTGGGATACCTGCGCCGCTGCGGGCTTCATCACCGCCTTTACGGGCCTGTGCCAGTTGGTTGACAAATGCGCTGGCGACCGCATCCGCGCCCATGACTGGTTGTCCAGTAGAGATGTCTACCGTGAAATCCGGATTGAATTGCTTCATCAGCAGTGTCATGCCATCGTACCAGTGGGCGGCGTTGACTGCTCCTGATGGATCATCCGCCTCCCAATGAGGATGTGCGCCGCCGGGGACACCTTCCAGAAATAGCAGCGTATCGGGGATGATGTCACGAATTTCTTTGATAAAGCGTTTGATAAACGGCTTGATATAGTTATTGGCGACATCCAGCGGAGTCGCGAAATGATCTGCTTTGAGTAAGCGCGGCTTGCCATCTTCATCTGTCCACACGCCGTTTTGCTTCCAGACGCAATCATAATCCTCACGCCAGACTTTAACGCCGTCCGGGTTGACGACCTTATTGCCACTTACCTGTGGGCCTTGAAAGCCCAACTCGTAAATATCGACCGTTTGAGTGTAGCCTGCGCCCAGTAACATCGCTTGAAAAGGTGTCGGGGTGTCGCCCATCAGCAAAAGGCCAGCAGGTGGCGCGTTGAGATCTTCAAAGCCGATAAAGCCGCTGCCGGGTTCGTTCAGGCTGTCATAACCGACGACATTAGGCAGGTCTTTTAGACGCAGGGCCACCTGTTTGATGGCATTAAGGTAATGACTCTGGAGATATTCCTGGGCTGGAATGTCGTCAATGAGGGTCGCTGGTGCAAATTCATCCCCTGCGAAAAACAGGGTGAACATAGTGGCTGCGGCCAGTTTGGTGTAATTCGTCGGCCAGATCATGCGTGGAAACGGATCGCCATGAGTCTGGTGATTGATGGCCGCGCCGGTCACGGATAATTTGCTGAGGTCAAAACCGACCGCTTCTAAAGTCCAGCCGGGAGCGCCATCTCCACCCGTCCAGCGGCTCCACACATCCTGATGCGGATCAATAAAGACGTGGATGCTATATTCACCGGCTTTCTGTACGATTGCATACAGATAGTCCAGATAATCCTCATCATACTGACCGGGGCCAGCATGTTCGATAGCCTCCCAGGTAATAAGAAAACGCAGGAAGGTCATTCCCCAGGTTTTAAGCCTTGAAAAATGCTCATCCGCTTCTTCAAGCGGAAAAGGCCGCCCGACGAAAGACACATTGTGGTGGTCATAAAAACTATCGCTGCGATAGGTCGCGCCATCTGGCGTGACCGGGACTTTTGTCGCACCACTCAGGTTCGCTCCGCGGAGGATAAGCCTGCGACCCTGCTCATCTTTGAACCAGACTCCATCAGTTGTAATCATCAAATAACGTCCTGTAAAGATATTTATGGGTGCTGAGTCCTGAAAACCAAGCACCAGTCCATTTAATTTTGAAAATGCGGAATGATATGCTCGGCATATTCCGCGACGATGCGTTCTTCCTCACCGCACATCAGGTAAATATTAAACTGGGTGACCCCGGCAGCTTCCAGTTCCTTCAGCTTAGCGACATGCTGTTCTGGCGAGCCAAGTATGCCGAAGCTGTCGACAATTTCTTCACTGATGAAATCCAAATGGTCGGCATCTTTATCGGCGTGATGACGATAATCATAACCTTTGCGGCCTTCGATATATTCCGTCAAGCGCGTAGGCACGTCACCCGCGCCGCCTTTGCCATACCGTTCGACAATATCAGCGACATGATTGCCGACCATTGCCGGGAACCAGCGCGTTTGCTCACGGGCAGTCTGCATATCACCGACCCAAACGGGGGCGGCGGACATTACTTTATAATCCGACATATCACGTCCAGCAGCTTTGCCGGCGTTGATGGCCTGCTCTGAAAACCATTTCACCAGCCACGGATCAGCCAACTGGATCACCAGACCATCACCGTGTTCGCCCGCAGCTTTCAGGGCTTTTGGCCCATAAGCTGCAATCCAGGCAGGCATTTCATAACCATTGGCCCACGGGATTTCGGTTTCGGTTTCGTCATAGGTGACTTTATCACCGCGAATCATGTCTTTGACCGCGTGAGTAAATTTCACCATCGTATCCACATTGAGCGGTTTTTTGCCCAGCATACGGCGTGAGCTATCTCCGCGTCCCAGACCCATATCAAATCGTCCGCCGCTTTGCTGCGCCAGTGAGGCGAACATGCTGGCGGCGACTGACCATTCGCGCACACCGGGATTGGTCACCAAGGGGCCAAAGCGCATATTGTTGGTATGCTCCATGCACATGGCCATCGTGACATAGCAATCGCGCCAGAGAACATGTGAATCAAAAAACCAGCCGTAGCTAAAACCGGCCACCTCGGCTTGTTTGCACAACGCGACGGTGCGCTGCGGGGCAATATCACCTTTGAATGTAATCGCAAATTCCATAGCAATAACTCCAGAATCGTTCAGTTTAAGTACGCTCAGGGGCAGCGTTACTCATAGAATGCTGCCCCTGTGAGGGAATTGGAAAATTGAATTAACGTGAGGCGGCAGGCACGGTATCTTCGACCAACGCGCCATACTGATCGGGGCGGCGGTTGAAATAGAAATGCCAGGTGTCCCGCACTTGCTGGATCACATCCAGATCCAGGTCGCGAATGACGAGTTCTTCGTCACGGTCGCTGCCCAACTCACCAATAAACTGGCCTTTGGGGTCGCAGAAGTAACTTTCACCGTAGAAATCATCATCACCATATTCCTCAATCCCAACGCGGTTGATAGTGCCAACAAAGTAGGTGTTGAAGATAGCGTGGGAGGTCTGCTCGATGCGCCACAGATGCTGGCTGAGTCCGCGGGAAGTTGCGGATGGGATAAAGACAATCTCCGCGCCATTCAGACCGAGTGCGCGGGCGCCTTCGGGGAAGTGACGATCATGGCAGATATACACGCCGATTTTACCGACGGACGTATCAAACACGGGATAACCTAAATTGCCGGGGCGGAAATAAAATTTTTCCCAGAAGCCGGGTAACTGCGGGATATGGGTTTTGCGGTATTTGCCTTTGTAGGTGCCATCGGAATCAATCACGGCGGCGGTGTTGTAATAAACCCCGACGCCATCCTGCTCGTACATGGGGACGACCAGCACCATATTCAGATCCTGAGCCAGCTTTTGCATCAGCTCGGTAGTGGGGCCATTGGGGATTTGTTCGGTATAGGCGAAAAATTCTGGGCGTTGTACCTGACAGAAGTAGGGACCGTAGAAAAGCTCCTGAAAGCACATGACCTGTGCCCCTTCGTCAGCGGCTTTTTTAGCATAATCCACATGCTTCTGGATCATCGATTCTTTATCGCCTGTCCAGGTGGATTGTAACAGGGCGGCGCGTACGATTCTTGCCATGATAGTCAACTCCTCTAACTGTAAATTATGAAGTGATTATAGCGAGTTTGTTTCAAACCCGCTTTGCCTATTGTGCCTAAAATCACAGACCAAAGTTTTGGCCGCTTGTGCAATAAAAAGTTCGGGACGCATTATTGCTGCGTCCCTGCTGGGTCTGTCAAGATTCCAGAAGCTCGGTGTATTGCCTGCCGCATTTTTCCAGTGCACGCTGCGCCTGCCGCACGTTAATCTTCGGCGCGACTTCGGCATAGAATTTCGCCGCAGTTTCCAGAACAGCCGCCCGTCCTGCCTCACTGTCATCTTCGAGGTTTAACACATAATCATCGGCGCTTAACCCCTCAATCGGTTCCAGAGTGATCTCAACGACATACTCACGCCTGATGCGTTCTAAGGTCGTGCGGCGCTTGTCCGCTTCTTTTGCCCGGCCAGGCTGGCCGATGATGTCGAAGTAGTCTTTTAAGGCCGCTTCCTGATGGATGGCATGGGTCATGATCGAGCCAAATGTATTCAATGAGGCCATATTTATACCCAACGCTCGATGACAATTTTACGTTCCGTATAAAATTCAATCGAGTCCGAGCCCTGTCCGTGCAGGTCGCCAAAGAACGAATCTTTCTGACCGCCGAAGGGGAATGATGCGGACGGTGCAGCGACACCGATATTGACACCGATGTTGCCAGCTTTCACGCGATACTTGAATTCGCGGGCATGACCACCGTTGCTGGTGAAAATGCTGGCCGCGTTACCAAAACGGCTCTTGTTGATGATATCCACGGCTTCGTCGAAATTATCGGCTTTCATCAGTGCCAGCACCGGGCCAAAAACCTCGTCACGGGCAATCGTCATTCCAGGGGTGACATCTTCCAGAATGGTCGGGCCGACAAACGCGCCATTTTCATAACCGTCGATGTTAAGGCTGCGACCATCCAGGATGACATGCGCGCCTTCGTCAACACCCTGCTGGATCATTGTTTCGATGCGCTGCTTGGCCTCACCACTGACGACGGTGCCCATCTGGGTGGTTTCATCCAGCCCATAACCGACTTTAAGATTGCTCGCCTGTTTAACCAACTCATCGCGCATTTTGTCGTAAGCATGGCCAACACCCACCGCAACCGCTGCCGCAAGGCAGCGCTGTCCTGCGCAGCCATAAGCCGCACCGAGGATATTCTTCACGCTGGCTTCCATATTGGCATCGGGCATGACGGCGATATAGTTCTTCGCGCCACCCTGAGCCTGGACACGTTTGCCATTGCGGGTGCAGGTTTCGTAGACAATCTTGGCGACGGGGGTCGAACCGACAAACGATACGCCAGTCACGCCGGGATGCTCCATGACGGCCATTGATGACTCTTTACCACCCTGAATCAAATTAACCACGCCTTCTGGCAGGTCAAGTTCTTCTAGCAGACGGAACATGATATCCATGCTGACCGGGGTCTGTGGGGAGGGCTTCAGAATAAAGGTGTTACCGCAGGTGATGGCTGTGGGCAGGAACCATAACGGCACCATTGCGGGAAAGTTGAAAGGGGTGATGGCGGCGAAAACACCCGCGGGCTGGCGCAGTGTGGTTTCATCAATGCCGCTGCTGAGGTCTTCGACGCCATCGTTGCGCATCAGGAACGGCACACCGGTAGCGAAATCCACACTTTCGATGCCGCGCCGGACTTCACCACGCGCTTCATCAATCGTCTTGCCGTTTTCCTCTACGACCATTCGCGAAAGTTCCTCGAAGTTATCCTCAAGGATGGTTTTAAAACGGTGCATATACTGGGCACGGTTGAGCAGGGGAGTACGGCGCCACTCTTCAAAAGCTTCCTGTGCGGCCTGAACTGCTTTGTCCACATCCTCAGCTGTAGAGTCGGGACATTCCGCAATGACATCGCAGGTGGCGGGATTGTTCACGGGAATATAGGTGTCTGTAGAAGACTCGACCCATTCTCCACCAATATAATTTTTAAGTTTTTTGACCATAACAACAACTCCTTCGATTCAAAATTCAGATTCAAAGATGTAAAAAGAAAATTTTGCAGTAATTAAGTACTGAGACAGCGAACTGTCAGGTTTGGGTGATTGGCATTGGTATGCAAAATTTTACCACAAATGACATCTCTACTTTGTGCGTCCTGAACATTGTGGGAATTACGCATGTCCGTGTTAATATACTAGCACTCTTCAGGATGAACGTTGACTTTCTATTATGCCCTGAAGCAGTGCGGAAATAAAATATTTTAACCCGTGGAGATCGAAAAATGTCTTTATCTGATGTGAGTAGCAAGACCGATGAGCTGGTGGAGCGCTACAAAAAAGTCATGTTCCCGGCGGTAACACCGTATTATGGTGACCAGCCGATCGCTATAGATCACGCCAAAGACCAGTATGTCTATGATGTGGATGGTCGTCGTTATCTGGATTTTTTCGGTGGTGTGCTGACGGTTTCGGTAGGACATTGCAACGAGGAAGTCACCGCCAAAACAATTGAGCAATTGCAGAAAGCACAGCACACATCGACGCTGTACATCAATGAAATTATGATCCGTGTGGCGGAGAAAGTCGCTGAACTGGCCCCCGGTCGCCTGCAGAAAAGCTATTTCACCAACAGCGGCAGTGAGGCTAACGAAACAGCAATTCTGGCTGCGCGGATGTATACCGGCAATCAGGAAGTGATTACGCTGCGGCACGCCTATTCTGGCCGCACGATGCTGGCGATGTCCCTGACGGCGCATGGCACCTGGCGTCTGGGCGGCGCGGTTGACCCGCATATCAAGCATGTGCGCAACCCCTATGTGTATCGCGCGCCGGTAGGATTAACCTCTGAACAACTGGTTGACCTGTGTGTGCAGGACTTGGAAGAAACACTGGCGACTGTCACCAATGGCAAAATCGCCGCGTTTATCGCCGAGCCGATTCAGGGTGTCGGCGGTTTTATCGTACCACCGCAGGATTATTTCAAACGCGTGGTGCCGATTATCCGCGAGGCGGGTGGCGTGTTTATTGCCGATGAAGTCCAGACCGGCTGGGGACGCACCGGCAACAAATGGTTTGGCATTGAGCAATGGGGTGTCGAGCCGGACATGATGACCTTTGCCAAAGGTATGGCGAATGGCTCACCGATTGGCTGCACGATTGCCACACCGGAAATTGCAGATGCGCTGCAAGGGCTGACATTCTCCACTTTTGGCGGCAATCCGGTCACGATGGCAACCGCGCTGGCGACGATTGAATACATTGAGGAAAACAACCTGCTGGAAAATGCCGCTGTACAGGGCGGACGTTTGCGCCAACGGCTGGAAGAATTTAAAGCGGAATTCCCCTTTATTGGTGATGTGCGCGGTATGGGTCTGATGCAGGCGGTTGAGATCGTCAAGCCGGGTACGGATAAAGTGCCGGATGCGGCGCTGACTGCGGCCTTGATGGGTGCCGCGCGTGATAATGACCTGCTGATCGGCAAGGGCGGATTGTATGGCAATGTACTGCGCATTTCGCCTCATCTGAACGTGAATGAAGCCGATATGGATGCAGGTTGTGATTTACTGGCTAAAGCGCTGACGCAAATTGCGCATTAAGATGGTGAAAATTGTGCCGGTTTGCTATGGTCTTTCCGGCACAATCTATGGTTTATAACGGATGACGGACATTTCCTACCCTCAAGAATTGAATTCCACCAGTAAATCCAGAATCGCACTTTCGACCCTTCGCTTGCCCATCAGCCTGCTGTTGGCGTTGCTAGCCACAGGGGTAGCCGTGTGGTTGGGCATGAATTATCACGGACTGGCCGATGACGCGCCTTTGTTTGCTGAATCCACCCCCGGACAACTGGCGGTCTGGATGGCGGATCAATCGGCTGAGGAGGCGCCGGAGTCGTTTCTCGGCAATTATGCGAAAAACTGGGCGCAACAGACCAACGCGGAAAGCGTCGACCCGGTGATTTTATTTGACGCGATGCGCAATGGCGTGGCCTTGTGGTGTTGGCTGGTCGCGGCATTGATTGTCATCGGCGTGATTGGGCTTTTGATGCAGGCTGCGTGGAGCCGAAGTGTGCTGATTGCCGCGCTCATTGCTCTGGATGGGCTGCTGTTCGTGTTTCCGGTGCTTGCAGGGGATGCCACGGTTGGATGGCTTATCGCTGGCATTGTTCTGCTGATGGGAGTTTTGCTGTTGTCGGCAGGTGATGTCAGCAAAGTAATGGGCTTTGTGGTCGCGTTATCGGTGCTGCTGGTGGCATGGCAAAGCATCAAAGGGTTTGCTGCCTCGGTCGATTACAGTATTCGTCTGCCAACGGCTGACTGGTCATATGACGTATATCCCGACCTGGATGGGGCGTTAGAGGCATTAGAAGCGGGTGAGGTGAACGTGGTGATGGCTGATCAGCGCGAACTGCGCGACATCATCCCTGCGTTATCTGACCCTGCGGACATTTCCGCTGATACTGTGCGCTATCCTGATTTGCGTATTTTAGATCGGCTCGAAACAGAAGCCTATGTTATGGGTCTGGCCGTTGCGCCGGAATTTTCTGGCCGATTGGCAGTAGTAGTTCGTGCGGATGGTGCGGAAAGCTGGCAGCAAATCGCGGATTTTATGAGCGAAAAAGTGGGTGCTCGTGCAAATGATTTCGCGGTGGCACGCTATCTGGCAGTGCCGCGAGAGATTGTCGTGCTGGATCTGAAGATTTTCAATGATCTGAATCTGCCGCATTTGCAAAGTATCGCCAATGCTTTTCTGCAACCGGCGCGACGCAACGGGCCGCTGCTGCTGGCACGAATCCTGGCAGACGCAGGTTTGTATACCTGGGGCGAAGCCTTGTCTGGATTTATATCCGGGGCGACGCTTGGTTTTGTGTTGGGGGCTTTATTTGCCCACTCACCATTGATGGAGCGTGGCCTGCTGCCGTATGTGGTCGCTTCGCAGACCGTGCCGATTTTGGCAATTGCGCCAATGGTGGTGATCTGGTTGGGGGCAGGGCCGCAGGCCGTGGCGGTGATCGCGGCGTATATCACCTTTTTTCCGGTGACGATTAACACACTGCGCGGTTTACGTTCACCAAGCCCTATGGCGCTGGAACTGATGGAATCGTATGCGGCCAGTAAATTAAGCATCCTGATGAAACTACGTATTCCCGCTGCATTGCCTTATATTTTTACGGCGCTTAAAGTATCCGCTACTGCCAGCGTGGTCGGCGCGATTATTGGTGAACTGCCATCGAGTATTCGCGATGGATTGGGGCGGGCAATTCTGGACTTCAGCTCGGACTATAGTCTGATTTCCACGCCAAAATTGTGGGCGTCTATCATTACGGCGGCCTTTGTGGGGATCAGCTTTTTTGTGATTGTCAGTGTGATTGAACGGATTGTGCTGGGGCGTTATGTCCGCAGTACGTAAGAGGCGAGTACATGACGGATTTTGAAAAGCCGGTTGTCATTTCGGCCAAGGGCATCAATAAAATATTCAATTCTGGCAGCAATGAGCAGGTCATCGCGCTTCAGGATATTCATCTGGATATTAAGGCCGGGGAATTTGTGTCGCTGATCGGGCCATCTGGCTGTGGGAAATCGACTCTGCTGCGCCTGATTGCCGATTTATTAAAGCCGACTGATGGCCTCATGCGCGTCAACGGTAAAGAACCGCATCAGGCCCGTTTAGATCGAGATTACGGCATGGTTTTCCAGGCGGCGACCCTCTATGAATGGCGCACGGTCAGCAAAAATATTCAGCTTCCGCTGGAGATCATGGGCTATCCCGCAGCCGAACGTAAAAAGCGCGCACAGGCTATGCTGGAAATGGTTGAACTGGGTAAGTTCGGCGGACACTATCCCTGGCAGTTATCCGGCGGCATGCAGCAGCGCGTAGCGATTGCCCGTGGATTAGTATTTGAACCCTCTCTGCTGCTGATGGATGAGCCTTTCGGCGCGCTGGATGAATTTACCCGTGAGAGGATGAACATGGAACTGCTGCGCATCTGGGAGACGACCGGAATCACGGTGGTGTTTGTCACCCACAGTATTCCCGAAGCAGTGTTCTTATCCAGCCGAGTAGTGGTGATGTCCCCCAGGCCGGGGCGTATCACAAATGTGGTCGATATTGACCTGCCGTATCCACGTGTGTTTGAGACGCGTGAAACCCCTGAATTTTTCGCCAAAGTCAATGAGGTGCGCGAACTGCTGCGCGATGCCCATGCAATCTAGGCGGAAGGTTTAAGATGGCTACTGAAGCGATGAATAACCCAACGCCGACCCCGTCACCGTGGGGAGAGCGCATCCGCTATTATCTGCCGACGATTATCGTAGCGGTGGCTTTTCTGCTGATCTGGGAAATTGCCGTGAGGGTGTTAAACATCCAGCAATTCCTGCTGCCTAAGCCCTCCGATATTCTGTTTGAATTTGGCCGCGAAGTGAATCTGTTGCTGACACCCGGTGAAAGCTCGATTTTGTTCGAGGCCGCCCGCGCAACGCTGTGGTCAGCGGTAGGGGGATATGCCATCGGCTGCGGGGCAGGGGTGTTGGTAGCTTTAGTGACTGCCCGCTGGACGATCATCAGCGAGGCGACCATGCCTTTCGCTATTGCGGCCAATTCGGTTCCGATTATCGCTTTCGCGCCGATTATGAACAACTGGTTCGGCATTACTAATCCGGCATCAAAAATGGCGATTGTCGCGATTATCGTCTTTTTCCCGACGATGATTAACACCGTGCGCGGTCTGACGATGGTGGAGCCACGGCAGTTGGAACTGATGCAATCATATGCGGCTTCTGACTGGAAAGTGCTGCGCGCGCTGCGCATCCCCAATGCGCTGCCGTTTATCTTCAGTGCGCTGCGTGTGGCCAGTTCACTCAGTGTAATTGGCGCGATTGTATCCGAATTTTTCGGTGGGCCACGGGCGACTTTAGGCGTTTACATCACGCAGGAAGCGGCTGGATTTAATTTTTCCAGAGCGTGGGCGGCTATCCTGATGGCATCGATTATCGGCATTGGCTTTTATGCGCTGGTGCTGCTGGCGGAGCGGCGAATCATGCCCTGGCATACGTCCTTCAGGGAGTCCGAATAACCTGCCTGTACGCACTTTTCCAAAAAACTGGGGGTTTTTTCGTAATTGTTATCTATAGCGCTGTAAATGTCTTGCAGGTATTGTTGCACCTGCTATATTATAGGGATACACAGAAGGAGAGAGTTTATGTTCAAAAAATATACCGCGTTGTTTTTTGTTGTCGTATTAGGGGTGATGTCTCTGAGTGGAGCCGCTGCCCAGGATGACCTGGTGCCTGTACGGTTACAGTTGCAGTGGGTGGCTCAGTCACAGTTTGCCGGGTATTTCGCCGCGCTTGATCAGGGTTTTTATGCTGATGAAGGGCTGGATGTGACCATTCTGGAAGGCGCAGTCGAAATTGTGCCGCAGCAGGTCGTTGCCTCCGGCGGTGCAGAGTTTGGCATCGCCTGGGTGCCGAAGGTTCTGGAATCCCGCGCAGCCGGTGCTGACTTGGTCAATATTGGTCAAGTGTTCCAGCGCAGTGGCACCCTCGAAGTATCTTTTGTCGACTCGGGTATTGAATCAGTAGAAGATTTTGCGGGTCGGCGTATTGGCACCTGGGGTTTTGGTAACGAACATGAACTTTTCGCCGCGATGCGTGCTGTGGGTATTGACCCCAATAACCCCGATGATGTCGAAATTATTCAACAGCCATTTGATATGTCGCTGCTGATTAACGGCGAAGTGGATGCAGCCGAAGCCATGACCTACAACGAATATGCACAGGTTCTGGAACAGATCAACCCGGAAACCGGTGAACTTTACCAACCAGAAGACCTGAATGTCATTAATTTTAATGATGTGGGCACGGCCATGTTGCAGGATCACATTTTTGTGGATGCGGGCTGGCTGGCAGAACCCGGTAATGAAGATATTGCCGTGAAATTCCTGCGCGCCTCGTTCCGTGGCTGGACATTCTGCCGCGATAACTTTGATGCCTGTGTCGAAATTGTGCTGGATAACG
Organism: Aggregatilineales bacterium; assembly: GCA_038258185.1. Lineage (GTDB taxonomy): Bacteria > Chloroflexota > Anaerolineae > Aggregatilineales > Phototrophicaceae > JAIOHN01. The sequence continues at coordinate 40,718 of JBBSQD010000012.1, forward strand.
GCTCGACACTGGGTGAGAGTCATCAACGCTGGCAGTTGAATGAAATCAACAAGCTGATCTGGCCATCCCCCGATGGTATCGGCATTCTGGATGCCGCCCTGTGGGATCAGACCGTTGCTGTGGCGATTGACGGCGAAGTCATCAGCGCTGAACCGACTGATGGTGCGTTCCGCATTGATCTGGCCGAAGCAGCAGTCGAAAGCCTGATGGCCGATATGACCGATATGGATCTGACCGGTGAAGGTTTCGAGCCAATTGTGGTTGAACTGAACCCGGGCGGCGAATAATCCGCGCCTGATCTTTTGAAGCAAAACGTGCCCCGATGAGTTTTCATCGGGGCATTTTTAATTCAGGCGATTGATGCCATCACAGCCTGACCTCTGGCGATCTGGGTGCCAATGACATGATCCACACAAAAACGCAGAATACCCCTGACTGTGTAGGTATTCTGTGTGTAGAAACAATCGGGTGGTTACTCGACAGTGACCGACTTGGCAAGATTGCGCGGTTGGTCAACATCAGCACCGCGCCAGACCGCGATGTGATAAGCCAGTAATTGCAGCGGCAGCACGGCCAGAATCGGGCTGAGCAGTGGGGGGACATCCGGTATATAAATCACATGGTCGGCTTTGGCTTTGATAAAGATATCGCCTTCCGTTGCCAGTGCGATGACAATTGCGCCACGCGCTTTGGCCTGCTCAATCTGGCTGATCATTTTGTCGTAGAGTGCATCTTTGAGCGCGATAGTCAGGACAGGCATTTGTTCGTCAATGAGCGCGATGGGGCCATGTTTCATCTCACCGGCTGGATAGCCTTCAGCGTGGATGTAGCTGATTTCCTTGAGCTTCAATGCGCCTTCCAGCGCGATGGGATAATTAATGCCACGCCCTAAATAGAGGAAATCGCGGTAGTGATACAATTGGCTGGCGAGAGTTTCGACAGCAGCGGCACATTCGAGTGTCCGCCCAACCAGGTCTGGCAGACGCGCGATATCCTGCAGATATTGTCGATGCTGTGCAGACGACAGGGTGCCACGTAGTTGCGCCAGATACAGGCCCAGCAGATACTGATCGACAATACTGGATGTAAAGGCTTTGGTCGAGGCGACACCGATTTCCGGCCCAGCATTCATGCTGATGTGTCCATCGGCCACACGCATGGCCTGACTACCAACCGCGTTGACGATGCTCCAGACGAGTGCCTGTTTCTCACGTGCTTCTTCCATCGCGGCTAAGGTGTCGACTGTTTCACCACTCTGGGTGATCGCCAGAACCGCAGTGTTCTGGTCAAGAATGGGGTCACGATAACGATATTCGCTGCCATAATCGACTTCGACATGCAGTTTCGCCATATGTTCGATATAAAATTTGCCGACTAATCCGCTATAAAAGCTGGTACCACAGGCCACTGTCACCATGCGTTGGAGACTTTTGGCTTGCTGCTCAGTCAGATTAAGTTCCGGCAGAATCACCTGCTGATGCTCAAAATCGACTCTGCCGCGGATGGTATCGGTCAGGCTTCTGGCCTGCTCGAAGATTTCCTTCTGCATAAAATGCTTGTATTCACCCTTAACCGCGCTGATGGGGTCCCAGGCGATTTCATGAATTTCCGGTTGTACAGTTTTGCTATCAAGGGTCTGAATGCAATAGCTATCGGCGGTAATGGTCGCTATCTGACGACTTTCGAGGAAAATCATGCGCCGTGTATATTCCAGAATGGCCGGTATATCGGACGCGATGTAATTTTCACCCTCACCCAAACCGAGCGCGACCCCGCCCGCGTTACCCACTCTGGCGACAACCAATTCATTGGGTGAGCGCTTGCTGAGGACGACAATCGCGTGGGCACCGCGTAACTGCTGCACTGTGCGGCGTGTGGCTTCGGTCAGGTTGTGATTGGAGCCATTGCAGGCGAAACGTTCAATCAGATGTACGATGACTTCGGTGTCGGTATCTGACTTGAACCTTACACCTTCAGCCGTGAGTTCTTCACGCAGTTCCAGATAATTTTCGACAATGCCATTGTGGACGACGACATATTCGCCACTCATGCTGATGTGGGGATGGGCGTTGTGTTCAACCGGTGCACCGTGGGTTGCCCAGCGGGTGTGACCGATGCCGATAGGGCCTTGCAGAGGGTCTTGGGTGACACGCTGATGCAGATTGGATAACTTGCCGACATCCCGCCGGATTTCAATCATACCGGAGTCCATCACTGCGATACCCGCAGAATCGTAACCCCGATACTCTAAACGTTGCAGGCCATCCAGAATCAAAGGGGTAGCATTCTGATGACCCACGTAACCAACAATACCGCACATAAGGGTAATCCTCCGTAGTGGTTAGCATAAACGCTATTCGATTATCTCCACGCGCTTGTCACCTGTTCCGCCAATTACTTGCCGGTTTTCGTGATTTCGCTCATTAAGTACGGAGGAACTTTTTAGGGTGGTGGAAACACCCTGACGGCATCCGCTGACTAATCGATTTTTTTCCCAACAGGGGAATTAGTCTCACTGATGTGAGAAACCGCCACCTCGTCATCCCGATAAATTAATCGGGAGCCTGCGCTTATTAAGTCTCCGTGGGTTATTCAGATTTTGAATTGACCCTAGGATCAATAAACTCTAAATACCTTGCTGTGGCCTTACTTATATCACTGTATACACCGCGCAACGCTTGATCAGAGTCGGGGATGGTGAGCGCCATCTGATACATGGCCTCTTCAGTCATGATGCTCAGCTCGTCGCGGGGGATGCGACTGCGGCCTTCAGTTTTGAAACGGAAGGGTTTGCCGAAATAGACATCAATCTGCGGCTGCTGGAGTTTTTTCCATTTGTCTTTCCAGGCGATTGTGCCGGAAGACAGGATCGCAGGCACAATGACCGCATGGGATTTGGTCGCTACATAAGTCATGCCATCTTTCGGATGGGTCAGGCCGTTTTTCTGGCGTGTGCCTTCCGGCGCGATGAGAATACATTGCCCACTTTTTAACAACTCAATCGAATTGGTCAGGGCCTTGCGGTCAATTTCGCCACGGTTGACGGTATAGGCACCCCACCACCACACTGCCAGTTTACCCAGCGGGTGATAGGTATTTTCGATTTTGGTCATCGGAATGACGAAACGATCATTGGATGCCCCCATACAGATGCCGGGGTCAAGCGCCGTGATGTGATTCATCATCAGCAGAACCGGGCCGGTATGGGGGATATTTTCTTCGCCATGCACCTTCACACGTGCCAGCAGACCAAAGCCTACCCAGCGGATTAACCCGCGCAGCATGTGACGGCGCAGCGTCAACCACGAACCGGATTGACGCTCGATGTATTGTTGGACTGGGATGTCAGCGGTCATTTTGTGCGTTTAATGCTCCGCTGAGTGCGCCGGGAATTATCGGGTTTTCTGCCTGTTGACCGCTTTGATTTGCCGCGTGTTTTGGGTGTTGACGGCCCCGTACGCTTGGGGCGATAGTTGCGCCGACGCTGGGGGGCGGCTGCACGGAACTGGACTTCAGGAGTTTGCAGGGCTTTGAGATCATCGGCGTTCAATTCGCGCCATTCCCCCAGTCGCAGTTCGCCCAGTTCTAATTTGCCGATATGGGTACGCACAAGATGCCGCACAGGATAGCCTAATTTCGTCGCTACACGGCGAATCTGGCGTTTTTTACCCTCGGTCATGATGATCTTCAGGCTGGTGAGGTTTTTGTCGCCCTTGATGATGCTGACGGAACACGGGGCAGTCATACCATCTTCACCCAGATCAATGCCCATTTCCCATTGGCGGATTATGTCAGCAGGCGGTAAACCATAGACGGTGACTTTATACGTCTTGGTGTGACGGTAACGCGGGTGAGTCAGACGGTTCGCCAGATCACCATCGTTGGTGAGGACGATCAGACCTTCACTTTCCGCATCCAGACGACCAATGGTAAACAGATGGCCTTCAATCGGAATCATTTCGCGCACTGTCCGGCGATCCTCACCTTTACGGGCGATATTGGTGGAAAGTACGTTGATCGGTTTGTTGAGGGCGACATAAATTTTAGGCAGGCTGGCAAAATTCAGCTTCTCCCCATCCACCTCAATGATATCGGTTGCGGAGTCGGCCTTGTCACCCAGTGTAATGGTTTCGCCATTCACTTTGACCCGACCCCGCTCAATCAGTTCTTCACAGGCGCGTCGCGAGCCTATATTGGCCTGCGCCATGAGTTTTTGCACACGCTCTTTCACGTCGTTTTCAATTTCTCTAGCTGTTATCGAGAACGTTATTATAGCATAGCGTACTCATGAATGTCAGCGGTACTGCGTGTGAATGCTTAGTCATTTTTCAGCGGTTCATCCAGCTGAATACCTGTCAGGGCTTCGTAAACGGTGATAATGGCGCTGTTATCCAGATCGCGATTTCCCATCTCCAGCATGGCCGTATAAAGCTGATGGATGACCGCACTCATGGGCAGCGGAATGCCATAGGTTTTGGCGGTATCCATAATAATGCCATGATCCTTATGCTGCATATACGCCTTAAAGCCCGGTTGACGGTTGCCAGCGAATAAACGTGGTGGCTTGTTATCCAGTGTCCACATCTGCGCAGCGCCGTTTTTGATGGCATCCACCACACGGCTGGGGTCAACACCCGCTTTTTGCGCGGTAATCAGGGCTTCGGCCAACCCCGCCATCTGTGCGCCGACGATGATCTGATTACACACTTTGGCGATCTGACCTGCACCACTTTCACCGACCAAAACCCACGCTTTGCCCATCGCCTCAAACAGGGGGACAGTCGCATCAAAAGCTGCCTGTGGGCCACCTACCATAATGGTCAGTGTGCCGTTTTTCGCGCCGATATCACCGCCGCTGACGGGTGCATCCAGCGCGGCAATGCCGGCTTTTTCCAGTGCGGACGCGATTTCACGGGCGGTTTCCGGCTTAATGGTGCTGTTATCAATAAATATCAGACCTTCGTGTGCGCCTTCAATAATGCCATCTTTACCTAAAACCACTTTTTCAACATCCGGCGAGTCCGGTAAATTAGTAAAAACAAAATCGACCTGCTCCGCTACCTCTTTAGGGGAATGGGCAGCGGTCGCGCCCTCGCTCACAAGCTGCTTGATGATTTCCTGGCTGCGATTGTGCACCACCAGTTCATGTCCGGCCTTCATCAGATTGCGCGTGATGGCTGCTCCCATAATTCCTAAACCGATATATCCAATTTTCGCCATGTCTTTTCTCCAGGTGTGGTTGATCTATAGCCTATAGACTTAGAACCTTACCCAATCATGGGAGAATTGAAAATAGCCGCAGGCCGATCTGATTGATAGAATGATGCACTTTTGTGACCGAGAATTGAAAGTTAAACGCACGGATGCTGATTGATTTGCTGACAGTTATTTATCTGATCTGCGCACTGGCGCTGATGATATTCACGCTGGGAATCTGGATTTTGCTGGGTCTATGGTTTGTGCATCGCGGCTCGCAAAACCCGCTACCGACTGTACGGGATGAGGAATTGCCGCAGGTGACTGTGCAACTGCCTATTTATAACGAGTCCGCTGTGGCCGGCCGTTTAATCGAGGCCGTGACAGGTTTAGATTATCCACGGGAACGGCTGCATATTCAGATACTGGACGACTCCACTGATGAAACCACTGAGGTCATCAGCCAGCTTATCCGCGATTATCCGGATTTCCATATTCAGCATATTCGCCGTTTACAACGGGACGACTATAAAGCGGGAGCGCTGGCTTATGGCTTAACCCAAACAGACAGCGAGTTTGTCGCCATATTCGATGCCGACTTCAGCCCCGCGCCGGACTTTTTACTCCGCACCATCCCATATTTCCTGCAAGATCAGCGCTTAGGCATTATCCAGGGGCGTTGGGGGCATTTAAATGCCGAGCAGAATTTCATCACGCGCAGTCAAGCCATGAGTATTGATGGTCATTTTGTGGTGGAGCAGACCGCTCGTAACCGTGGTGGCTTGTTGCTGAGTTTTAACGGCACAGGCGGCGTATGGCGCAGTGCAGCGATCCGTGATGCGGGAGGGTGGTCAGGTAACTCGCTGGCGGAAGATCTGGATTTAAGTTATCGGGCACAATTGCGTGGCTGGCGTTTTCTGTATTTGCCAGAGGTGGAAGTCCCGGCTGAAGTTCCGCCGCAGATCGCTGCCTATAAACGTCAGCAGGCCAGATGGGCCAAAGGCACGACGCAGAATCTGCTGCATCTGCTGCGGCCTGTGGTGAGCAGTCCTGATTTGAATCTGCTGCAAAAGTTTATGGCTGTGTTGCATCTGTGCCAGTATCTGCCGCAAGTGCTGATTCTGATATTGGTCGTTTTGACTCCGCTGCTGATGCTGGCCGGTGTGCTCGACAAATTGCCGTTGGCTCCGCTGGGGATTATCGGTATGGGGCCGCCGCTGATGTACTTTCTCAGCCAGCGCCATCTTTATTGCGATTGGCCGCGACGTTTGCTGGCGTTTCCGCTATTGCTGGTGATCGGCAGTGGGGTTGTGTTCAGCAACAGTGTAGCTATTCTCGAAGCGTTTATGGGGCGATCCAGCGAATTTAAGCGCACCCCGAAATTTTCCGATTCACCGTGGCAGCAAAGTGCTTACGCGCTGCGGCCAGACTGGACAACGCTCGTCGAAATGATTCTGGCGATTTATCTGTTGGCAGGGGCGGGGATGGCTTTCAGCAGAAGTCCCGGAATCGTGCCGTTTCTGATGACACAATCCCTGGGGTTTTTTACGATAGCCGGGTGGAGTTTGTTTGAAAGTTTCCAGATGCGTCGCTATCTGCTGCGAACAAAACCAGCTTAAACTTTTGGCGCAACCCGATACGCCAGCGGGATGCCGATGAGCAGCCGTGTCTGTGCCTGAAGTGTGGGGATCGCCACGAAAATCAGGGTCAACACGGCTAACAGCGGAAAGCTGATGAGTGTAAGAATTCGTTCGCCCCATGTGGCGGGTTGCGGGCGCTTTGGCCGCACTCGCACATCGAGATACCAGAAGAATACGCCCAAAGCCGATACGATGATGAATGATATTTGCAGCAGAGCGAATAGTGGGTCGGAGAAGCCTGCCTGAAGCATCTCACTAAATACAGCAGGATGCAGCAAGAGCGGAAGCTGGGACCCAACCGTCATGATAATCCAGCCAGCACCAGCCAGCAGAATATCATGTGCCACCCGAAACAGAAGACGGAAAGAAGCTCCAGCCGGGATCTCAGGGTGTTCCAGCACTTTGGCAATCATATAGCCGACTTCTTTACTACCCCAGGCATGGCGCAGCGTTTGCTGATAACGGTTTTTCATTTCTTCCCACAGATTAGCGCCACCGGTCGCGCGCGCCAAAAAGGGTAAAAAAACCGGTATGATCTCGACTTCACCATCACGGGCGAAGAAGGTTTTAATGTACATATGCCAGTCTTCCGCCATCACATCTGTATCCCAATAACCGGTGACATCCGCCAGTCGTAAACTGAGTGAATAGGACGAGATGGGCATGGGAATCCACCAGGGAGCCGCTAAGTAGGCTAACTCAAAGGCGGTAGAATAGACGTTAATCAAGCGCATTAACGGGTTTATTTCCCAGATGTTGCCATGATAACGGATGGGTGCTTGCCAGAAACGCAGGTAACGCTGGGGGTTGGTGGCGAACAGATAAGTCAGCGCGTAGAAGTAATCCCTGTGCCAGATGGTGTCGGAGTCACCCGTCGAGATGGTGATATGGTTAATATCGTAGCCCAACTCATCAACCAGCTTGCGTTTGATCCAGCGGGCGGCCCAGGCTTCATTGGCCGATTTGCCCTGCATTTCGCCCGGTAAACCACGCGGATGAATGGTGTAATAGAAGTGGGCAAATCTTGATTTGTAAATTTGCTTTAGCGCTTCGCCTTTTTCAACACAGCCGTCTTCACCCGCCTCCATCGCCATCACAATTGTGATCCGTTTGGTGGCTTCGTATTGCTCGGCCATGTTATCGAGCGTTTTCTCAAGAATGTGCAGGGGTTCTTTGTAATTGGGGATGATCAGCACATGGTGAACGTCGTCCCAGGCAATGGAGTCGGAATCCGCCAATTCGAGATACTGCGTATGCCAATCCAGTTGTTCCCATTCGTTAATGCGGCGCAGGCCCATCACATTGGCGATGCCTGCAAATACAAAACGCAACGCGGAATAGAACGCTAACAGCGTGGCAATCAGTAAGATGACTTTTGGAAAAGCGACCGCCCCGGCAATACAGAATAAAAGCGCGATCCAGGCGAGGCAGCCGGGAATACCATCTAAGACCTGTTCGGATATGGGGGGTGGTGGAGCCCCGCCCCAGACGGAGCGTCCGACACCAAGTTGTACGTTGTTTCGGCGACCACCGCTCGATTGATATGGCACAAGCGATCCATGAAGGTAACAATAAATTCTTCGATAAAACCGGCTAAGGATAACACAAGCAGCAGACAATAACCATGCAGGGCATTACATGGTAAAATGGTTAATATGTTGTTTGTAGCGTGTATGGATGATCCCTGATGACGGCCAGTATCTTAATTGTTGAAGATGATAAAGACCTGCTGCGTGTGCTGGAACTTGACCTGCGTCAGCATGGTTATGAAGTCACCACTACCACGGATGGTCTGGATGGATTGCAGAAATTTCACCAGCTGAAGCCTGACCTGGTGATGCTGGATATTGCCTTACCACATATGGATGGACTGGAAGTGTGCCACCGTATTCGTCAGGTTTCTAATGTGCCCATTCTGATGATGACCGGCCACGCCGTATCAGAGCCGGAAATTGCCTATGGTTTAAACCTGGGTGCGGATGAATATATGGTGAAGCCGCTGGGAAATATGGAACTTCAGGCACGGGTGAAGGCGCTTTTGCGGCGGGTTGGCTTTGATACCAATGGTAAACAGCAGCTTGTTTATGAAGATGATTATTTATCCGTGAATCT
>JBBSQD010000013.1:0-49610 GCA_038258185.1 Aggregatilineales bacterium
AGCCCTGCAAATCGTCATGGATGCCCAACCGGAAATCCTCAATCACAATGTCGAGACGGTTCCGCGTCTGTTCCGCAAAGTCCAGCCGCAGGATCACTACGAATGGGCAATGACAACCCTGACGAATGCCAAACAGATGGACCCGCTGGTGCTGACCAAGAGCGGCATTATGCTGGGACTCGGTGAAACCATCGACGAAGTCTATGAAGTGATGCAGGATCTGGTCAACTGTGGGGTGGATATCCTCACGGTGGGGCAGTATCTGCAACCGAGCAAGAAACACCTGCCCGTCGAGCGTTTCTATCTACCCGAAGAATTTGAGCACATCCATAAAATTGGGCTTGAGATGGGGTTCAAATGGGTGGAAAGTGGCCCGTTGGTGCGCAGCAGTTACCGCGCTGACCGTCAGGTTCGTGAATTATCGAAGCTCAACCACTTCCGACTGCACGAAGAACGTGCCAGCGGGGACTAACACCAAGTTTCATCAGGGCGCAATTTCAGCATTGCGCCCTGCCCATCTCAATCCGCTCTAACCTACTCGTGAAAAACCAGCTTTTCATTACACAGGAAAACTTCATCGCCGGCATTGAGGGTATACGGGGTACTGAGTAATCGGCCATCAGCCACGGTGCCGTTGGTGCTGCTCAGATCTTCAATAATGAGTTTGCCGTCATCGCGTTTGATCTGGCAATGAAAGCGGGAAACGCCTTTGGCCTCGACAACAATCTCGTTTTGTAACGCACGGCCAATCCGAATCAAATCCCCCGATAACTCGAATTTCTGATTACCCCAGGAAACACTGGTGGGTGTTATGCCGGATTTTTCTTTGGATGGGGCGATATCAATTTTCGGCGAACTGCTCTCTTTTTCTTTGAGCAGTCGTTCTAACTCGCGGATGCGCAGCGCCTGGGTGCTGCCATGCCTATCCGTCATAGTATAGATGGCCTGTGTGGACATCATTTTGCGGCTGTAATCGCTATAGGCTTCGGCACCGCTTTCCATTTCCTGCGACTGCTTCAGTAAGGCGAGGCGCTCTTCTTCCAGATTTTCATCATCAATGCCTGATTTTTCGATTTCCTGAGAAGCCTTACGCAAAATTTCAGCAGCGATATTATAGTGACCATGATCGGCCTGTTTAATTGCTTCACGCCGTGCCTGGGCAGATTTCAGCAGCAAAACAGACTGCCGCACCTCTGGATTAGCGAGTGAGGGTTGCTCCCCTTCTGGCGCAACATTAATCACAACGGGCATTTCCAGAGTACGATGTTTCGCGCCGTTTTCGGTAAGCTCATCATAATCAAAACGCAGCACGGCAATTTGCTGCTCACCCACTTCCGATAATGCGGGAATCGCCAGCTCTAACGCCAGTGACTTGACTTCATCGCCAAAAACATCGCCCAAACGGAAGGAAATCTGATGGCCATCCAGATGCACCGGGTAAGCATTTAACTGGCTGACGTTGGTGACATGATCAGTCAATTCCAGCGAAATCACCAGATTTTGCCCGATCACATTCAGAAGACCGCGCAGTTCTTCCTGGAAGATCGTCGGCGCGACCTCCGGGCTTTCAATAAAATAGAAGGCTCCACCACTGGCATTCGCAATCGAAATCAGCAAGTCTTCGTTGAAATCGGAGCCCAGACCCATTGTCGTGGTGCTGACCCCGGTTTCAAACTTTTGCTTGCCCATTGCCACCAGCTTATCAAAATCCGTTACACCGCGATTCGCCAGTCCATCGGTCATCAAAATGACACGGTTCAGAAAATCGCTGTGCTGGTAACGGGTCACATGATTAACGCCTTCCAGCCAACCACCACTCAGGTTAGTGGTTCCGCTGGATTTAATGTTGTCAATGCGTTGATTAATCGTGTCTTTATGATTCACAGGTTCCGGCACGATCAGTGTCTCTACGCGATCGTTATATAACACAATCGAGAGAATATCCTGGTTACTCAGGTTCTGAACCAGGAATTGCGCTGCCTGCCGCGTATAATCCAGCTTGTCCCCAGCCATAGATCCGCTGCGGTCTATCACCAGGCTTAGATTGAGCGGACGGCGCTCTTGATCCACTGGGGATGCGTTCCCGACCAACCGAGCCATCAGGTACAATTTCTGCGGCTGTTGTACGGTCAGCACATCATAATCCAGAACAAAATCTGCCCGCATGTTCCATATCCTGTCGTCATTCGTTGCATTCTAATGCGAGTATTGTAGCACAAGACTGTATTCGTGAGGCACGCCACTCGCAATCAAACGGACTTGTAAACAATCACCGCACTACGATTACGCTACGCGTGTGTTTCGATCATGTTTGGAACGATCTCGCCATCCACTAAAGTGATCGTACGGTCAGTAAATTCTGCAAGTGAAGGATCATGTGTGACAATCACCACCGTAGTCCCGGACTCATGCTGAATCTGTTTTAAGGCATCCAGCACAATACGTCCGGACTCGGTATCCAGGTTACCGGTCGGCTCGTCAGCCAGCAAAATCGGCGGGTTATTCGCCAGGGCGCGGGCAATCGCGACACGCTGCTGCTGACCACCAGAAAGTTCGGACGGACGATGGCGTATACGATCCCCCAGCCCCAGCAATTCCAGCAATTCCCGTGCGCGTTTGTCCGGGTTATATTTCGGCTTGCGCGCAAATTGAATGGGAAGTGCGACATTTTCCTGAGCGGTGAGCGTCGGAATCAGATTAAAAAACTGAAAGATAAAACCGATTTTCTCATTACGAATTTCGGTGAGCTGATCTTCACTCATACGCGTGACATCCACGCCATCAATCTCAATTTTACCCTGGGTCGCGGTATCCAGACCACCGATCAAACCCAGCAAGGTGCTCTTACCACTACCGGAAGGCCCGACAATACTGACCATCTCGCCGGCATAAATATCCATATCCACACCCCTTAAAGCATGGACTTTAATCTTGCCCATCGACAAGACTTTGGTGAGCTCACGAACTTGAATAACGACATTACTGGCTGCCATAAGGGATTTTAATCTCCTGAGAACATTCGATTTCCAGAATACACTTTTATCTATTACGTGATACAGCGTAAACCGGTTGCATAACAGTATCATTATAGGCATATATAGAATAGATTTATAGCCTGCCGTTCATCTGGCTTTAACTTGCCAAAGCGTATTACTTGTTATATTATTCACAATGTAAATAGTTTTTTCACAATCCGTGATGATCACGATAATGGAAAGATGGTTGCAAAACACAATGAAATCCACATTGCTGCAACAATTTGACACGCTAGATCAACAGATCACGCAATGGATGGCAGAGCACGGTATTACCCTATTGCGTATTTCTATGGGGATTATCTTCTTCTGGTTTGGCGCGCTCAAGCTCGTACCGGGTGGCAGCCCCGCAGAGAACTTAATCCGCGAGACGATTACTTTCCTGCCCATGAATCTCTTTTTGCCGTTTCTGGCAGTCTGGGAAATGGTCATTGGGCTGGGATTCATTACCGGCAAATTTATGCGGATCACGATTCTGCTGCTCTTTTTGCAGATGCCCGGCACCATATCGCCCATATTTCTGCGACCTGACCTGGTCTTTATCCATTTTCCATTTATGCTGACCCTTGAGGGGCAGTATATCGTCAAGAATCTGGTCTTAATCAGTGCCGCTCTGGTGATCGGTGCTACTGTGCGTGGTGGCAAGCTCACAAATGATCCTAATGAAGTGGAGCAAACGCAATAATCTGGCGGAGAAAACAGTCAGGGCAACACCCTTCTTCAACAGCTGTTGCCCTGATAACGTGTGGTTTAGTTATTCATCTTGTTTGTGATCGGGTGGAATGACAAAAACCGGGCAGACTGCGGCACTGAGAATTTTCTGAGTCACGCTACCCAGTATCCATCGGCTGAAGCCAGAGCGGCCATGTGTACAGATCACAATTGCATCGATCCCCTCTTTTTCCGAGGTTTCCACAATCAGATCAGCCGCGTAACCATAATCGATACGAGTCGTTACCACATAGCCAGCTTTTTGCAGTGCTTCCGCTTTCGTAGCCAGATACGCTTTGGCCTGTTCCAGCATGTTCTCTGAAATTATCTTATAGTCCAGCAGGGGTTGCTCAATGATAGGGCCAGCCGTAACTATCTGAGAGCCGTACAGGCTGTAAGCCAGCGCTTCCGGTGGATCAACCGCCATCAACAACGTAATCTCAGCGCCCTTCTCAGCCAGTTTATCGACATATTCCAGCGACTTTTCTGCCAGTTCTGAGCCATCGAGCGGCAGCAAAATATGTTTGAGCATGGTTCACCTCTTCTTCTATCTATGTGCGTTTATCAGCCCTGTATCGGGACTAAAGCGCCTTCTCCGTACTGTAAACTGGTGTCACCCAATCCTGATACTTCGCAACACGCCCATAGACCACATCCATAAATAAGGCGCGTAATCGTTTGGTGATGGGGCCAATCTGCCCATCGCCAACCAGCCGATGTTCCACCTGCGTGACCGGTGAAACCTGCGCACCCGTCCCACACAGGAATATTTCATCCGCGATATACACTTCTGTGCGGTCAATATTACGTTCCACGACTTCTATATTCAACTCATCACGCAGCAGTTGGATTAACGAGCGCCGTACAATGCCTTCCAGCACATTGGATGTAATCGACGGTGTGATAGCAACGCCTTTGCGAATAATAAATACATTCGCCGCGCTGGCTTCGGAAAGATGGCCGTCATCCGCCAGAACCAGAGCATCATCATAGCCCGCCAGCACCGCGTCATTTTTAATCAGCATCGAGTTGACATACGCGCCGGTAATTTTGCCACGCGCCGGGATGGCATTGTCATCCACCCGCCGCCATGCAGAGAAACAAACATGCGCGCCACGGTCAATATTGACGTAACTGTCCCCACCCAGCGGACGGGCGACAATCGTCAGATCATCCGCAATACCCTGCAGGCCAATCGACAGCGTTTCTTCCGACTTATACACCAGTGGCCGGATATAGCAATTTTCCTGAAAGCCTTCTTTTTGAAGCAGGTCAATCAGAACCTGAGTGATGGTTTCCGGCGTATGATCCAGTTTCATCCGCAGCAGACCCGCAGAATTCAGCAGCCGCTCAAAATGATCCAGCGGGCGGAAAATATACATATCTTCATGCTCGGCATTCCAATAAGTCCGCATCCCGCCAAAAGCTCCCGTGCCGTACTGTAACGCATGGGTCAAAACACTGACTTTGGCATCTTCAATGGGGACAATGCCACCCTGAAAATACGCATATTTGGTTGTTGCAGTATCCATGGATTCTTCCTTTAACCAGCGTTGACGGATAGATGAGCCTAAAATCTAGCGCAGTTAGCGCATTCCTACCACATACCAACCCGGCATTTTCCAGATTGGGCAAATAAAAGACCGGGCGTAAACCCGGTCAGTAATGTCAGTTTTATTGGGTTGTGGTCCGCGTTATCCCAGATAATCCCGCAAATTATGGGCTAATCTTGGGTGGCGCAAGCGGCGAAGCGCCTCTTTCTCCAGCTGACGAATACGCTCCCTACTCAGACCGAATTTATTCGCGATCTCCTCCAGCGTATGAGGTTCTCCACCACCGAGGCCGAAACGTAACCGTAATATATGGCTTTGACGTGGGGTCAGTTCAGCAAGAACTTCTTCAATGGTTTCCTGCAATAAATGTTGAGTTGCGGCTTCGACAGGGCTGGGTGAATCCTGATCTTCAATGAAGTCGCCAAACTCACTGTCACCATCGTCGCCTACCGGACGTTCCAGGGCAATAGCGTGCTGGCTAGCATCCATCATATTGCGGACACTATCAGTCGGTAATTCCATTTCAAAAGCAATTTCTTCGGGAGTGGGGCGTCGGCCTAAATTTTGTTCGAGGGATTGGGCAGTGCGGTACATCTGGCGGATACGTTCGGTCATGTGCAGGGGAATGCGGATCGTGCGCGTTTTCTGAGCGAGTGCGCGCGTGATTGCCTGCCGGATCCACCATGTGGCATAGGTACTAAACCGGTTGCCACGTTTGTAGTCGTATTTATCAACCGCCCGCATCAAACCGACATTGCCTTCCTGAATAAGATCGGGGAAAGGCAGCCCCTGGCCCATGTAGCGTTTGGCGATGCTGACTACCAGGCGGGTATTTGCCCGGCCCAGATGCTCGCGTGCCGCCTGACCATCATTAACCAACCGCAGCAATTTCGCCATCCCAGCATCGCCGTAGGTTTCAACGGCATCCTGACGGTCTGTGCAGTCCTGGGCATTCTTGCCGTGCTCGATCCTTTTAGCAAGTTCGATTTCTTCCTGGGCAGTCAGCAGGGGTTCCTGGGCCATCTGGCGGAAGTACAGGCCGACAGGGTCATCGGCAGATACTGCATTGATGTCACCAATTCCAGGGTCCTGCGGGATTTCTTCTGGCTCAAACTCCATATCATGCTCCTCACCGGTCCCAAGCGCTGCTGCTGCGTCACCTTCTTGACGGATTTCGATTCCCAGTTCATCTAGTTCATAAAGCACAGTTTCGATTGTGTTAAGATCATCTCCGTCTTCATCTAGTACTTCGAGAACGTCTTCAAAGGTGAGATAGCCGCGTTGGTCGGCCCGATTCATAAGTTCCTGTATCACGTTTTGTCCTTTGCCTCCTGGGGTGAAGCACCTATCGATTACAAATATCGTGAAACCCGACACAATATAACATGTTGTTAATGTACATAATTTCATTCTATCATGATTTTTATACGTTTGTGAATAAACACAGAATAAGTAGATGCTTGAGAAAACGTTAATAATCTACCTAAGTATTAAATTGGTGTAATTTTTGTTGCAGAACTTAACCTCATAAACACGCAAACTTTACTAAACAAACTAAATTTTAATTGCGCTGTATGTTTTGTAGAGTATTATAGACTAATGTAAGCAAACGCGTTGCTACATTAAGGCAAGGATATGACGACCAGACGTTTCACGGATGATTTACCCGACTTAACACCAGAAGAACCAGAAATTCCGCAATCAGCAATCCCTCAGAAACCAGCATCCCGCAATAATGCTGGTACCACACGAGGTAATGCTCATTTACCACGGACACTCACTCAGGTCATGAATGAGGCCAACGAGCGGGTTGTGCGTGGCGATCTGGTTGATTATGTACCCATGCCGACCGGGTTCGACCCTTTGGACGGTTACATCGGCGGTGGCCTGCGCAAGACCGAGTTAATATTGCTGGGTGGTGCGCAGGGTATCGGCAAAACGATTGCCACCCTGCAAATGGCGCGGAATATCGCCATGCGCCCAGATCAGTATGCGTTTTACCTTTCTTACGAACACACCGAAACCCATTTAATGCACCGTTTGCTCTGCATGGAAAGCATTAATCCGCCAGAAATTGACCTCAATCACGGCATTCGTCTGCGTGACCTCTATCAGATTATCGTCGCACAACGCGCAAAAGAGTTTATGGGACGTGATGGTGGCGCAGGTTCGCTGCAATCTATTCTGCGCGAGAACCCCAAAACTGCCCCTGCACTCGCACGGATGTCGCGTTATGCTGACCGCATGATTCTGGTCAAAGCCAGTCCAGCAGTCACGACACTGCGGGCCATTAAAGAAATGACCGCGCGCTTATGTGATGCAACTGGCGGCAACGTCACCGTATTTGTCGATTACCTGCAAAAGATTGCGGTGCATCCGGAACGACCACGTGACGAAAATGATAAAGTGACGATGATCGTCGAGGGATTGAAGGACATCGCGCTTTCACTCGATGTACCTGTCTGGTCAATCGTTGCGGCTGACCGGGACGGCCTGAAAAGCAAGCGCATCCATCTGTTTCATTTGCGGGGCAGCAGCGCTCTCGACTATGAATCGGATATCGCGATCATCATGAACAACAAATATCAGATTATGTCGAAAGACCACGTCACATTTAATCCCTATACTGCCAAGCAATTCCGCGATTGGGTTGTCTTCACGATTGAGAAAAACCGTGCAGGCCGTTCGATGCAGGACATGGAATTTCAACTCCACGGGCAACATTTTGCCTTTGACCCCAAAGGTCAAAAAGTTCAGCAGCAGTTGATTGACGACAAGGTTATCGAGAGTTAAACTATTTTCAACCTTGATGATTGAAGGGCGCACGCTGGTGCGTCCTTTTCGATTAACCTCACCATCACACACGGGATGCCATCTGAATTGAGAGGAGCAAAACGATGAGCAAAGCCCGCGTTTTCAATTATCTATTGGACACGCTGCCACGTTTGAGGCCAATCCGCTCAGCACGTTTACTGAACGAAGACTCAATTATCGTAAAAATGCAACTGGATGAAGTGATCGTTATTTATTACGTGGATCAGAAGCTGTCAATGCCAGCTATCCGCAAAGCATTTACGACTAACTCGCAGCGCGACATCCATACGCTGTTTATCCTTTCGCAGAATATACTGCCCATGAATGGGTCTGTCGCTGACCCCAGCGACGAGTTGCGGCTGCTGCTGGACATCTATAACAACAAAGTTTACGCCGCACGGGCACTGGGACAGGTGATAATTTTTCCCGTTTATTTTGACGAACAGTTTCGGGTGAGCTATGGTCAGGAAGTGGATCTGAATGACCTCAGCGGAGATTATGCGCTGGTCGAATCGCCGTATATGCAAGGCATCCGGCATATCGCTGACTTTGAACGCAGCTACTACCACCCGGAGAGTTTTTCGGGTTCAAGCGTCAGCACTTTACAGCGGCACCCGCTACAGGAATATTATGATGTGCTGGGCATCACCAGCGATGCGCCGGAAGACGCGGTCAAAAAGGCCTATCGGGAGAAAGCCCATCAGAATCACCCTGATCGTGACCCATCACCCGATGCGACCAAACGGATGCAGACCATTAACGAAGCCTATGATCAGATCACCAGACAATGGCGTTAAAGCTCATATTTTCAACGAACATTTTATCCACTACTGGGAGTAAAACCCGATGACCAACACGGAAACCTACGCGATTGATATTGCGGGCGTACAGCGTGACCTGCGCCTGTTTGAAATTAAACCCGGTGTGCGCATTGCCATTCTCAACATTCTGGGAGACTGGGAACTGGTTAATGCGGCCAGCCATGTCTTAGCAGGGCAGATTGCCGCGCACAAGCCGGATGTGCTGGTGACAGCGGAGGCCAAAAGTATCCCGCTGGCGCATGCGCTGGCGGCTGAAATGCGGCTGCCCTACGTCGTACTGCGCAAATCCTACAAGCCCTATATGGGCACCGCCCTGCAATCCGAGACACTCAGTATCACCACCGGTAAGCCGCAGACGCTGTTTCTGGATGAAAAAGATCAGAATCTGGTCGAGGGTAAACGGATCGCTATCGTGGATGACGTGATTTCAACCGGCAGCACTTTAGAAGGCATCCGCCTGATTATGCACAAAGCCCATGCTGAGATTGTGGCCGAAGCGGCTATTTTTACCGAGGGAGATCGCGCGACATGGTCGAACATTATCGCGCTGGGTCATTTACCGGTTTGGGTCGATGAAAACCGCTAATGCGCTATAATTGACATGCACAACATGGAATAAACGAGGTAACTTAAGTGAGCGAACAAAATCGCGACCAAGTAAACAAGGCACTGAGGGATTTACACGAAAATATTAACTCATCGGCTCCCATGCCGGATGAGAAAAACGCTTTGCTGGAGCCGATCCGTCGTGACCTTGATCTTGCCATCAATGAGCCACAGGACACGCACGATGACAATCTGTTACAACGTCTCAGTGACTCGGTGTCTCATTTCGAGGTTGAACACCCCGATCTGACCAAGGTGATGAATGATGTGATCAGCGTTTTGAGCAACAGTGGAGTCTAGTCCTATGAACCACCTGTCCCTTCAGGGGCGGGTGGTGCCCTCATAAACAAACTTACCCTGCCACACATTGGGATCATCACTGAGAATATGCGGCCAGTGCGCCAGATCAGCCGGTGGCCGTGGGTAATTGTGGAGATCAGCCAGATCAACCCAGCGCAATTCACCCTCTATCGTGTCAAACGCTTCGACTTTTCCCGTAAATGTGTTCGTTTGAAAAATAAATAACAACCAATGGCTGTGATAGTGCGTATCAATCACAGTTTGAATGCCTCGTAGTTGCGGTGAAACAATCGTCAGGCCAGTTTCTTCCTGTATCTCGCGGATGCAGTTTTCTTCAGGCGACTCGCTCAATTCCATTTTGCCACCGGGCGGAGCCCAAAAGCCGATGTAGGGCGAATTGGAGCGTTTGATAACCAGAACCTTATCCTCATGAAAAATATAACACAACGAGACAACAACAATACCATCAGCTTGCATCACAGTCTCCTCATAAGTCGATTTCAATAGCTTGAATCAAAACACCGGAGCAATACTCCGGTGTCGTTCGATTATTAAACTAAAATGTTAGCGCCAGTCTTCGAGAAGTTTGCGTGTTTCCTCGTAATGACCGGTTTCGTCGCGCACCATATCTTCGAGCTGAACCACTAACCCGAGGTCGCCATATTCCTTGGCCTGACTAGCGCGTTGCGTATATCCGGCAACCGCGTTTTTCTCAGCTTCCATAATATTCTCCAGCATTTCCTTTGGCGTTTCGGCTTCGGGCACGATAACCGGTTTCTTGCTGGGCAATCCGCCCAGGGACGCAATTTTGTCTGCCAGAAATTGAGCATGACCTAGCTCATCTGGAATTTCGGACTGCATAAACTGGACAAGCTGCGGACGGTAAGGCCCAGTCAATTGTGCAGAGTAGGTTGTATACATAATCACTGCCTGAAATTCAGAAGCGAGGTCTTCGTTTAGTGCGTCAATCAGTGCTTGCTTATCCATCTTCATTTCCTCCCACAATTAAAGTGACAGAGTATATTATAAACAACGAAATTTAAGAACCCATCAGTTTAATCTAAGAAACCTGTTAGCTTTGTGTTTAAGCAGCTCTCGAAGATTAGTGCGGCAACTTTTCCAGCACCAGCATATGCGAGTATGCCCAGATATCAAGCGGAGTGCCTTCCAGCGAGTACAACATATCACGCAGGATACGCCCCTTTTCGCCAAAACGGTGAATGATATTGTCATATCCGGCAAAGATGCGATCATGCTGAATCACCTGCGCAGGCAAATCCGCAAACAGTGACCTTAATCCATGCGCCGAATAGGTGCGGACATGCGGAGCCAGCCGGTCACGCAGGCTATCGGGCAGGTAATTGATAAGGGGTGTATTGCCAAAATGATATTCACCCGCCCAGTAGTGCCCGTGAGTTTCAAACGGATACCAGCGATTGGGCGTAAACACAATAACACGACCGCCGGGTTTCAGTACACGGATCATTTCACGGGCGGACATACGATCATCCGCCACATGCTCGATCACATCGCTGGATAAAATCGTATCAAAATAATCAGTGGGGTATGGCAGGTATTCAGCAGCGCTGACCACCGCATGGGGTGTCTCCGAGCGGGCTTCATGGACGCGTTCCAGCTCAATATCAAACATTTCGACATCGGCTCCATAGCGCCGTCCGATCTGTGAGGCATACACCCCCACACCGCCGCCAGCCTCCAAAATGCGCGCATCAGCATCCAGCCGGGTCCATTTTTCGATCATGTGCAGGCGGCGTTCCTGTCCGGCGCGCCAGACATAACTCGGCTCGCCACGCAGTGCCGCCAGTTTAGAATGAGTCATGCAATTACTCGCAACTTGGAATTAACGATTCGCAGGCTGTTTCACGTTCAGCCGATTAGTGCGCTGCTTGCGGATTTCGGTGGAGTCCATCGCCGACTTGAGGGGCACCATCACGGTAATGGTCGTCCCTTTGCCTTCAGCGCTATTGATATTCAACATGCCATCCAGCAATTCTGTACGTTCGCGCATGTTGACCATACCCAGACTGCCGCGCTGATCGTAATTGGCATCTACTGCGCCAGTATCAAAGCCCACACCATTATCGGCAATCTGGACAATGACCGCATCATCCTGCATGCGCACCATCACATTGATAACTTCGGCTTCGGCATGTTTACGGGCATTGCCCACAGCTTCTTCGATAATGTAGAAAATCACACCCTGCTGATGGCCGTTAAGCACAGCTTCAACGCGCTTGTCCACCCGAACGGCCACCGCCTGCCCATGTGTTTCTTCAATTTTATCCGCTAACTGATTCAGCGCGGCTTCCAGACCCTGGCTTTCCAAAACCAGCGGACGCAGCGTGAACAGCATATGCCGAATTTCACGGGTAGTCTTACGCGCCAGTTCTTCAACCTTTTTCAATTCTTCCGGCACATCGTCCGGTTTGCGTTCCAACAGACGATAGATATAACTCATGCGCATGGCAATCGCGGAGACATTTTGTGTTGGCCCGTCATGCAAATCACGCGCCAGCTTTTTACGCGCGTCTTCTTCCACATCCACGATGCGTTCTTTTTCTTCCAGCAGATTGCGGTACAGCATCGCATTTTGTAGCGCGATTGTCGCCTGGGTGCTGATCGCTTTCAGCAAATCCATATGATCTTCGGTAAACGCATCGGGCGACTCACTGCCATACAGCAGCACGCCAAAATTCTCATAACCCGCTCGTAAAGGGATACACATCAGCGAACGCATCGGCTGGAAACCAGCCATATATTCTAATTCCGGGTCTTTACGCGCATCCTTACCAAAGACCGGCACACATTCTTTGAGCGCCCGCCCAACCACACCGTCTTCACCCGGCAGGGTAAGTATTTCATCATTGCGGGTTAAACCGCGCGAAGTCGCCACGCTGAGCTGCTGACGCTCATTAAAAAGCAGCGCGGCACTCACCACACGGCGGTCTTGATTATTGGCGCGCATCCCTGCCCGCCCCGCCTCTAAAGCGGCTTCCAGCACTTTGTCAAAATTCAGTGTGCGGCTTAAAGTGGCGGACATTTCCGAAATTGCCCGTGTACGCTCGCGGATATCTTCCTGCAAAAGCACTGTTTTGAGCACCATCTCGCTGTTTTCGCTGCGGATAGCGGCTTCCTGCGCTTCCATAGCATACGACCAGACCAGACCGATAAGCCCGATCATCGCAGCCAATAGCAGAGGAATGCTCAATTCATTGAGCAGCAAATTAAACTGACTAGGCGCACTTACAGAGTAGAGCGTGCCCACTGCAACGGCCATCACACCCATCGCTTGCAGGCTACCGGCGAGAATGCCAAGATAGATCGCACCTGTCACGATTACGGAACCTGTAATGGCGATGAGGAACAGCGGATTCGCCTGCGTGATGTGAATAAACAAACCCGCAATAACCCAGTCACCCAACATAGTGGCAACAGGCAGCGCTTTGCGGAAAGGTGGAAATAGTGTCAACACGAGGAAAAGAATATTTACCAAAGCACCGATAATCAGGGCTGTGGGTAAACTGTTATCATAATTGGGGAAAATTCCCTGAACAACTGCAAAATGCAGCGCTAGTCCGGTCAGGCTTAAGATGACCCAGCGCAAACCAAATAACGTCCAATCTTGCCGGGTTGGTGCCGATATTTTCATATCCATCCCAACATCTCAACCTTCATCTACAAGAATACTTGAATGGTATTCTATAAATTACCATAGTCCAGCCGAATCATCAATTTATCTGATTTGAGATAGATAATACCAGTTTACACCTGAATTGCTCACAACTTGTGACAAAAGTCGTTAATGAACTTTGATCCATGCCGTTTATCCAGTCCGCCACTGACGGTATTTATTCGTCAGAAAGACGATAAAACCGCCTATCAGCATCGGGCTGAGCGGATAAAGTGGTGCATACAGACGGGGTGAAGGATTGCCAAATACACTCAATAAGGCGAGAAAAGCAATCAACAGGATCGCGCTGGCTTTATAAAACCAGTCTTTTGACCATATTGTCCAGATTACTGCCAATGGCAGCAAAAGCTTAAAAATGTTCCACAGGTCGAACGCTCGGCTGTAAAACCAGATTCCGGGCTCCCAGACAACCTGCCCATTATAATAACTGGCCTCTGCCCTGCGGAAACCCAGGGGATAGTCCCCTTCAAAAGTGATCTGATCATAACGCGGCAGGTAGATGGGATAATTGATTTCCGGTTCGCGCCGCTGAATCAGCATATTCACAATATCAAGTGGGATACTAATCAGCCAGCGTAAAGGCTGCGCCTGCACCGCCTCATTATGCACAGCCAGCAAAATTTCGTCGGTCTGGCACGGCCCCAGGTAATAGTATAAATCGGAAGGAAACACACTGGTCACCTGCGGGGCGGGTTCGCCATAAGGCTGGTTGATAAAAGCCGCATACTCTTCAGCGGTCGCCCACGAACCCGGCTCTGACCAGCGCGGATAAATATCACGGGTAAAGGGCACTTCACGCGGCGGCTTCAAGGTCAGTAATTCCAGGTAATGGCGCGTATCCGGGCCATTTTCGACAGACAGGTCAAAGTCTTTGACATAAGTTGAAACCAGCATATTGATGCCGGTATAACAGCTAAAACTGGTGGTTCCAGTGGATGGATAGTGAATCAGCAGCATGTAGAGCAGCAGAATTGCCGTGCTGCTCACGCCCAGTGTGACAAACATTTTGAAACGGCGCATCCATGTCAGGTCAGTCAGCAGGAAAAAAGCCAGCCCCAACACCGCGATGATCGGCGTAAAATTCAAACGCGCTAATCCAGCGACACCCAGCACTAAGCCGCATGTGATAATCCACAGCAACCAGCGGTGCGGATGCAACAAACTTTTATGGATGCACCATAAGGCCAGCACCAGACACAGCGCGATCAACCAGTTGGGCAGCATAAAATGCGCCCACTGCAAACCAAACGGATCTAACGCAACCAGCAGCGCGACGACCAGCGCTTCGTTAGGAGAGCGGCGGATTCTGAAGATGTCATAGATCAGAAACGGGATGAGTGCACTCAGGCTGACCTGAACCAGCAACACAAAGCGCTCATCCAGAGAGCCGAAAATGTGACTGATGCCGACTACAGGCGCAATCACCAGCGGATAGCCCGTGTGATAACGCAGGTTGCCAATTAAAAAATCGCCATAAAGCAGCCGATCAATGTGATACAGCGCCGCATTCTGGTCATCATCAAAATTGGCTGAGCCGAGGGGATAGCTGATAAAGAAAACCGCCTGAGTAATCAGTGTGACGGCCAGCAGGATAAGCAAGTGTCGTTTCATAAATTCAGTTTCTATGCCAGAAGCAAAACGCAGGCATTATAAACGCTACCGGGGTGCCATAGCACCCCGGAAATTGTCACCTCATCAAAGCCTGAATTATCGTCTGCGCGATTTACTGTCCTGACGCTGAAACCGCTCCCTGTAGCAATTCTGACAGATGCCATAGGGATGACGCGCAGGCAGCGGAGACTTGCAGCGGGAACACCGCCGGAGCATGGTAATATTCTGCATCAGGGCCTCATCAATTGAAGCCGACCATTGCCCTCTTTGTAAACGCACACCCGTATCATCCACAGCGAAGATGTTGAATTCATGCCGTCTGGAGAGCCACAGGTAAATATCAGCACAGGTCACGCAGGTTTCGATGCCTTCCAGATCATGAGTGTTCACAATCTTGTGCGGAGCCTCTGGTGGCAGCGGCATAGCCGTACCAGCCATAATCGCCTGGGCACAGTTATACCAGTAGCTACGGCTGCTCTGGCGTGTCGGGGCATTAATGAGCTTCAAGGCGGCTTCCAGGCCAAGTTTATCGACCTGCTCATCCGTCAGCATCCGTGCCAGCTCAATCCGCTCGCTCATATCGGCGGTTTCTACCGCACCCCGCAGCGATTCCGGGATGGATTGTAATGAAGACCACTGCACCAGCTTTTCCCCCAGATTACCGGGGATGATTTCCAGATCAATCACCGACGGAGCCACCTTCGCATGAGTCAGTTTGGTAGGCTTCTCATAATAGAGCTTACGCGCCAAAGCCAGATCACGCTTGTTAGTCGCGCCGATTTCGCCCGCACGTGACAAACCAAAACGTCCGGCACGTCCGCCGATTTGCTGCACTTCATTCGCTGTTAAGTCGCGCACCGATTTGCCGTCATACTTCTGCAATTCATAGAAGCAGACATAATCCGCCGGCAGATTCAAACCCATACCGACGGCATCGGTCGCAATACAGATTTCCGTCTCGCCATCTGCGAAGCGATCCGCCTGTTTGCGGCGCACTTCAGGTGGCAGGCTGCCGTAGACCACCGACACACGCCGATTTAAGCGTTCCAGATCGACCTTTAACTGCAGCACCATCTGGCGCGAAAAAGCCACCAGAATCGTACGCGGTTCGAGGTTTTCCACCTCCCACGGGCGATCAGCAATTTTGATGGGTGCCAGGCGCTCGTGTTCCACCATACTCAGCGGGATTGCCGCTGAACCGGCCATGCGTTGAATCAAGTCCTGAACAGTGGAGGGACCAATCACATGAATTTCCGGTGCCTGAGCTTCCATCAGGGCTTTCGTCCACGCCCAACCGCGATCAGGATCAGCCAGCATCTGCGCCTCATCAATAATCACGCACTCACCACTCTGATAGGGATTGAACATCTCAATCGTCGCAGCGGTGATCATCGCCCCCGGCACCTCGATATATTCCTCACCGGTCAGAAGATTGCATAACACACCGTCCCGATTCAGGCGATCAAAAATCTCAAACGCCAGTAATCGCAGCGGAGCCAGATACCAACCACTACCCGCCGAAGCCAGCGCTTTCAGCGAATCATGAGTCTTGCCACTGTTGGGTGGCCCAACATGCAGCATCACGCGTTGATCTGCGCGATTCTCGTGTCGCCATGTGGGAAATGCCGCTACAAGCCGTGCCCGCAGCGCATCACGCTTGGCGCGTTCCTCGGCCCGCATTTCTTCCAGTAAGCGGCGTTCCTCGGCAAGCTGCGCCTCGCGCAAAGCCTGCTGTTCCTCTTTTCTGACGCGGAGCGCTTCGTTGAATTCCCAGAGCGTGTCCGGCAAATTCCACTTACCGCGCACATCACGCCACAGCGGTTCGCCCGCCATCGTGTCGATTCGCTTTAAGCGTCGCCGAATCGTGGCATAACTCAAGCCTGAAACAATGGCGATATCACGCGCCAGCACCGGCTCAAAGCCGACAATCTCCTCACCATATTTAGGATCAGTGATCGCGTTTTCAATATCCACAGCCGGGATGCGCACGCGTTCTTCAGGGTCAGTAAAGGGGGTAATCCATCCAGCCTGAATCGCAGCTTCCAAAGCAGTCTGCCGGATATTCAGGCGTTTAGCCGCGCTGGATAACGTATAAGATCGGGCAATGACCTGCGACTGACGATTATCGCCATCGCGCGCACCAGAGCGCAGCGTATCACCGGTTGCACGCAAGGCCGCTTGCCATGCTTCATCCGGCACCTTGACCGCTTCCGCCGCCACTTTCTGAGCTTTCCTGGCATCGGCACTTTTAATGCGTACCCACTGTGCGCGGTACGGGTGAATTTTCATATTCACGTTGTATTGCGAAAAGCCGCCTAAAGCCAGCACCTCATTCAAACGCTGACCAAATTTCTCGCTCAGGTCATCATAAGAAACGGTCTGGCCGGGTTTATCGCGCAGATACGATTCAAGCTCCTGACGCATCCCTGCCAGTTCATGATGGCGGCGTACTTCCATCATCGTACTTTCGGTAATGCGCAGCGGGTCGAAAATAAATTCGCCTGACTGCTTGAGAATGTCGCGCTTCAGTAATTCCTGAATGACATCACTGTCATCCGCTGTCTGCGCCACATCATCCAGTTGAGCACAACCCTGCGTCTCTGCCAGTAAACTGAGGATGCGTTTGGAGTCATCCCCGGTTAGCGTTGCGTTGCGTTCTGCAATGCGCTCTACCACGGGGCTATCCAGAAGCTCACCCTCTTTGCTGATTGTCGGCAAAGACGGATGGAACCACTTACCCACCTCACGCACCTGGTCATCTGACAGGCGGTTGGCATCGTAGAAGATATTGCCTACCTGGCCTACATTGGCGCTCACTAAGGCACGCTGCGCGTCTTTTTCATACAGACGCACTTTTTTATTCAGCGTCGCCCGGTGGATAAATCCCTCCGGCACACGCACTAGAATCCCCTCGATCAACTCAGGGGTTAATTTGATTTTTGCCATATACTCTCTATCAATTTCGGGGCGAACTAAACCACCCTTATAAAACATCGGGTCTTAACATCATAATGACGAAATGTTAATTCGTCAAAGGCAGACTCTCACACTCGCCGCTTGCTGTGACCACATCTTCACGCACCCACGAGCCATCACTGAGCTGCCACCACACCAAACCATCAGTACCAATCGATCGGCCAACAGCAGTCGAACCTGAACCAGAAAGAAGCTGTCCAAGCAGGTCAAATTCGACACCTGCCCCGCTGCGCTGGTTCACATTGGCGTTGGCGATAATCTGGCAGGCATTGGGGTCAACCGCCTCAGCCACTTCCGGCAGCACATAAGCCCACATATCATTCACGGCGCACCCGGCTGAGCCTAGGCTACGCAGAATGAGTCCATAAGAACCGGCACGCTCGGCAATGCGCAGATCATCAATCACCAACTGACCATCAAGATAAACAATCAGGCGATCATCCAGCGCGATAAACAGGAAGCGATATGTCTCGTCACTGATTAAGCCCCTATCCACAGAGTCGCTGTTTTCGACAGAGCCGCCGACAAAATCCGCTGCAAAAACAGCGCCGTTCGCGTCCTGCCCAACCGCCAGATAATTATCTTCATCAACAAAATGCGCGACCAGCGCACAGGTTTCATCCACCGCACTGGCGCTGGCGGAATAGGTCAATGACCCGGCCACTACTACATTCTGATGCGCCGTCTGCTGCGCTAAACCCTGAAAGCGAACCCCGGTGCCCACCGTAAAAGCGCTCGGTTGCACAAAGACCAGATTCCCGCCAGAGGGGATAAATTCACTCTCAATCAATTCACCCACAGCATCCTGCCAGAGAGAAGCGTCATTCGCTAACTCCTCAGGTGCTGGTACAGGCGGAATATCGAACGTAGCGGCAATTGACAGAATGTCATCCATAAACAGGCTTACGTCGCTGCTGCTATAAGCATCAACCAGACCCAATCGACCATCATCAAATTGAATCGCGGTGAGCAAACCCTTATTGGCAGTTGCTTCATTCTGGTAGTGATAGATCGCCGCAGGTCGTCCATTGAGGACCGTTTCATCCACAGATGTTTCAGTAACGTCATTTACGGCCATCACCAATCCCGTCAGGATGGCTGGGTCGGCAATGTTACCGATCAGGTAAGCATCCAATACAGCCGGTGTGTAGAGTGTCACATGCAAATCATCCCGCTGGAGATAATAAAAACCCGTTTCCGCATCAGCATTAAATGACCATTGAGCTGGATACTCTACACTGAACGTTAAATCATCAGCCGTGTAGGTCACATTTTCTTCGGGCTGCGCCTGAACAACCGAGCCAACCACCAGCACCATTATCAATGAGAAATATATAAATAGCGTTTTCATATCAGGCGACCTCCAACACAACTGCACAATAACCGTCAGATTGTATCCACTGGCTTTTGATAACGAATGTATTCATTCAGCACCCGGAAGCCCACACTCTCATATAGGCTGCGCGCGCCAAACAGATCATCCGTATCGGTAAAAATCCGAATGTGGTTAAGATCGCGCTCCTTGAGGGCTTTGACCGCTTGCACGATCAGCACTTTTGATAAGCCGCGTCCGCGCCATTGCTTGCGCACACTCAGGTCGGTAATTTCACCCACACCCCGCTTATTAATTTCGCTCAGCGCGACCCCGGCGATGTCCCCGCCATGCCAAGCCACCTGCCACAGAGACGGATCAAAGCCGGGATTGCCCACGATATTCCCTAAGAATTTGATGTACCCTTCGTCCGTGCTGCGACGATGTCCCCATTCTTCCGCAAAGGCTTCTTCGTTAGCTTCCCAGATGGCGCGATAATGCTCGGGAGTAATCGGCTTTAAAATAAATTCTTGCGGCAAATCAACTTCCGGCAGGCTGGTCGAGTCATCATAACCCAGCTCAATAAAGCTGTGGACAGGCGTATAGCCTTCTGTCACCAGCAATTCGTTATAGCTGGTTTCGTGGCTGGTGGTATTGGCCTGAAAAACAGCCTTCTCCGCCGCCTGCGACTGAGCCAGTTGGCGGATATGGCGCTCTGCCCAGCGCAGGGTCGCTGTGCCGATCCCACGCGCACGCCACGCAGGCACCACGCGCCCTCGATGATAATACACGGTGGTGTCATCGGCCTGTGTCCACCAGCGCACCCACTGAAAGCCAATCACTTCACTATTGAGTGTGACCAGCAGCATATCTTTTTTCAGATCAATATTTTCAGCCTCAGAAAAAGAAGTTTTTAACTCCTGAACAGTCGGCAACCCCGCTTCGGGTGATAAGGGATCGACCGCATCGTGCTCCAGACAGGCTTCTATGACCGCGACCATGGCCGCATAATCGCTATCATCATAAAAATGCCGAAACTCCAACCCATCGATAGGGGGCGCTTCCGGCAAATCAATTACAGGTTTATCACTCATCATCTGATCCGATCTCCATGAGTTGAATTCATATTAACTGTACTGTCGGTCAAATTCAGCCACGACCTGAGACAAAATTTCATCCCAATGGTTAAAAAACAACGCGTGTCCTTCGTTAGGGTAAAAAACCGCATCACAGGCTGGAATCGACTGGGCAAGGTAACGTCCCATCTGAACCGGCGCAAATGCGTCTGTTTCGCCATGCCACAGGTAAACCGGGATGCGAATATCCTGTAACTTAAAACGCCACGGGCGCGAGATGATAATCATATCCTCGGAAAAGGGCGTGCTCCCCTTCCAGAAATCCTCGATAATGCTCTCGACCCACAACGCACGAATAACCGCGTCCTGCAGAAACATTTGCCGGTCTTCGAGCGCAAGATTCGGCGCGTCCATCCGCGACAAATATTTATCCGGGTCGCTCTGTGCTTCACGAGCGCCGAACCACATCACCAGACGAAACAGCGTTGGCGCGCGAAAGGCCATCGTATAAAAATTACGCAGCATGGGTACCATATCTTCTTTAGAACCGCGCTTGTTCATCGGCCCGATGCTGCTGATTAAACCGGCAGTCGTGACCCGGCGCGGAATGCGGTAGGCACAGGCTAAGGCATAAGGCACGCCTGCGCCCAGCCCCAGAACCGCGAAACGATCAATGCCCAGTGAATCCGCAACAGCCCGCACATCATCCGACCACTGCAACAACTTGCGACCGGGCTGAAAATCGGACAAACCAAATCCGGGGCGATCAATAGTAATCATATGAACACCGCGCGCGACTGTGATCTCATCCTGGGGATGGCGAAAAAGGCGTGAACCCGGTAAGCCGTGAAACAGAAAAACGGGTTTGCCCTGAGGATCACCGAATTCAGCAAATCCGATACGCCGTCCATTACGAAGCTGAACCTGTCTACCCGTGTTGATTTGACCTAGTGCAGGCATAAACACTATCCTCGTTCACCGCACATTGCATCAATGTGTTCAGTATTTGCAAAAGGTGTTGAGCTGCTACTCACCGAACAGTTTATCACTCGCCAGCGATTTACCCACATGGTCAGGTAATGCCGAATTTATTATATACCAGCATCCAGCACTTATTGGCGCGGATAGACCGCTAAAACTGCTGGTACAGCATCCAGTGAGGGCAGAAGAAATGGCTGTGTCATAGTGGCGGTCTGATAATACATCAGCGTTGACCCACCGCCATCTAGATTGAAAGCCTGAATAATATCCATATCCGTTGTGGGTAAATACGTACTAATGGCCTCAAGTGTTGCACCAAAACCCGTAGTGACCATTAATAAGATGCGACCAGCACTATCCTGGGCGGCCACCGTGCGCCGCGTGACGCGATCCGCACCGGACGCAGTGTAACTGGACTGTCCACTCTCCACCAGCATCGGGAAGGCCTGCACAGCCTGCTCCAAGGGTTCACCCTGATACGGTTGCAGCGTATTGGAACGCACACTCGGCAATCCATTTTGTATCGTCAACATGCCGCCACGATTCACATAGGGTGACCCATAGACCACACCATCCGCCACCAGCAAACCCAGAATGCGATAGTCGGGGTCGAAAAAGTTCGCATTGATAAAAGCGGAAACGCCGCTTAACTGATCACGCCAATCCGTGACGCGGTTGGGATCACCCGGCTGATAATGGACGCGAAACTGATAATACGCCGGGTCAATCCGCAGCACTTCGAGCTGTCCAAACGGGTTATCGTCCGGCGTATAAGTGCGACGCTCCAGGCCGGAAGCCAGCATTTGCCAGCCGGACGCATCCGGCGTAGCCACAGACGGATCCGGCGTGGGTGAAAAACCGATCAGCATTGAACAACCAGAAACGACTAACAATATGCCTAAAAAAATCCACATCAATTCGTATCTCCCAGCGTAAATTACGCTTGATTGACTCTTGTTTGGGTATTTTTTCCATGCTATACTCTCATCAACAATTTTCAATACTGAAAAGGGCGCGTAGCTCAGCTGGTTAGAGCGCACGGTTCACATCCGTGAGGTCGGGGGTTCGAGCCCCTCCGCGCCCACCTGGCACCCAAAACGCCCCATTCGTCTAGGGGCCTAGGACGTAGCCCTCTCAAGGCTAAAACAGGAGTTCGAATCTCCTATGGGGCATCTGACGCTCCAACTCATTACGGGTTGGAGCGTTTTTTGTTGCCAAATTTCACTCAACCCAAGCCGAAAAGCTCACCAGCTAATTCTCTACTTCAATTTTCAACAGTGGATACGCGTCACCGCTGACAGCGCCGGACTCCGTGACCGGCAGGCGTACGAGGGTTGACCAGTCATACAGCCCCATCATCAGTTGATAATCCCCCGCGTCCATTGTCTCTGGCAATGTCAGGTTGATCGGCTGGCTGATGAGGGTTTCGCTGGGTTCATTCCAGGTATACGTCGGACGCTCGACGCTCACCGGAGCCCCATCATATTGGGCAACCGGCGGCGATTCGTTATCAGGCAGCAGATGCAAAAACAGCGAGTAATCGACCAACGGCGCGGAGGTGGCATTCCAGTAAAAAGTGAACTCCAGCGTCTCCCCCGGCGCAGGTAACGGCGTATTCACATCGTAACCTATCAGATGAATGCTGTCGCCAAAGGTCACATCCAGCGCCTGTTCAGGCTTCCACAAACGGTAAAACAGCGTCTGTGGCCCACGCATCAGCACTGGACGGGTAAACTCACGCAGCGGCAAAAGCCCCTCAAGGAACGCCTGCCCCGCATCAGTTTTTTCGATGCGATCAAACTCCACGACATTCAGCGCCAGATAACTCACGCCGAAATCCTCACGCCATTCCGTACGCGTATGCTCCAGCACATTGTCAGTTTCCAGCCAGTCAAACCACTGCCGATTATTGACCAACCCACTCCATTGCGGGTTAAACGTTTTGTCATTAGCATCATCGACAATCACCGTCCCCGCGGTCAGATTTTCGTCCGCCCAGCGCCGGATATCCACGCGCCGGTCGGCAGGTTGCGCCGCCTGCACATACTCCACGTCGGCCTGAAGATGCGGCCACCAGATTGTGACCGCGATAAGTCCCACGATCAAAGCAACGGCATAAATTCGTCGTTGCCGGAACAGCTTACTGATCTCAATCATGCCGACTCCCATTAAAGCGGCGGCTATAGCAGTCGCAGGAAGCACATCTTTGACACGTCCACCAGACGTGACCAGACTAAAAGATGCCGCCAGCCAGGGAATTGCAATCAATGGAAGCAGACAAATGAGAACCACCAGTGTCCGCTGCTGAAACCGGTCAGAAATCGCAATTCTGATAAGTCCGATACTCGCGATTAAAACCGCAAGCCAGCCACCAATGGGGGCGAAAACCTGAAACAGATTGTTCGCTACAAAATTAACATTCGTCAGATTACTCAGGCCGCTGGTGCGCAGTGTATCGGCTTCACGGATATCCATCTGCCCCGCCTGATAGATAAACAGCAGGAACACGCCGACTCCAGCCACCAGACCAGCCTGCCACGCCAGAACACGCACACCCTTTGAGCGATCCGTAAAACACCAGTACACAGCCACGACGAATCCGGGTAGCAAAGCCGGAAGCGCGGGATACTTGAACAACACCGCAAAAAGTCCGGCGATAATGCTCCATATTGCAGATTGGGGTCGCCGCGCATCCTGAAGGGCAATCAGCGCTAACCATACCGCCAGCGCCGTGAAAAAATAGACATAGGGATCAGCCGTGGCATACACACCACCCGTAACCACGGCTGGCGCGATACCCCAGCTCAGCGCTGCAATCAGCCCCGCAGTAAAGCCAGCGATGCGACGCGCAATAAACGCGATAATTAGCAGTGTCATCAGGTTCACGACCAGCGATAACAGCCGCACCATGCGGACAACATCCGGCATTTTAAGGCCATCATCGGCCATCAGCGTCTGAACCGTGCTGTTAATCACCAGAATGCCGGGTGGATAACCGGGGATAGCGCCACCCAGCTCATAAAAGCCGCGCCATTTCAGCGCTTCCAGGTAATAATTGGGTTCATCGGGGTGATTAATATAGGGCAGGCTAAAATCGTAACTTGCCAGACGCAACGATGCGGCCAGGATTACGATCAGAAACAAAAAGATGTTAAACTTTAATCGCACGCTGTGTTCGCTCACATGATTTTTGATAAAAGTATCCGCTTAATCATACGTGACCCGCCCAACTTGTCCTAGACTAAATGATTTTAAGAATGTAACAGGAAAAATATCTCAATATACTTTCCCGCTTAATTGACGCAAAATTGTTATACATTGTTATGGTAACCTGTATTGAAATGTGGTATCAAGCACGTATAGTAGACCACATCGACAAACTTAAGGAGCAGGCATGACCGACGAAAAAGAATCTAAAGAGGAATTATATGCAACTGCACGCCCCACGCCCGACACGATGGCGCTGGGTTCCACATCCGGCCAGCGTGGTGCGGAGATGGTTGCGGGATTACGGGCAGAGCTGGCACCCTCACACGAAACACGCGCCTTAACAGGCTTTGCCGGTCGCATGATGGCCGCACTCATGATGCGTCTGGTCAAGAATGAAGCCGGGATGAATTACATCGTCGTGCGCACGGGCGCGATGGCTGAATTGGTGCGAAAAGTCGCCAGAGAACGCACAGGCGAGGATATCACCCTGGTTGAGATCGGCGCAGGTTTTTCTCCGAGTGGCGTGCAACTGGCCAAGTCGCTGCCCAACGCCAAAGTGATCGAAATCGATCTCCCGGATGTTGTGTCCACCAAAAAGCAGCGCTTAGCCCGCTCACGTAACCTTCAGATACCGCCCAATCTCTCCTGGCGGGGTGCAGACCTGGGCACAAAACCACTTTACGAAGTGTTAGAAGGTCAAAAGGTCGATGTAGTGGTTGCGGAGGGTTTGAATCCGTATTTTAAGCCAGAAGATATTACCATCATCGCCCGAAACATCCTTAAATGCCTCAAACCCGGTGGCGCGTATATTTGCGACATCGCCTGGGAAGAAGGCCGTCGGCAGGCACAACAGCAGGCGTCGAGTCTATTCAGCCGGCAGGCAGGTGCCTTTCTGGGGATTGCCAAGGATGAGCAGGAAGCGATGAAGTGGATTGTGGATGCGGGGTATGAGGATGTTAAAACCTATCTCGGTTCGCACATGGCTGAAGAGTTGAAACTACCCACCCCTGTCATGGATTTTTCCGTGTTGGTTGTTGGGCGAAAAAGCGCCACGAGCGAAGACTGATTTTTAGGACTGCCTCAAGCGCACAATGAGGTGGACAGGCTAAAACAAAATACCGATTTAAAGCTACAACTTTAGGCGGAGAATGCCCTAAGCTCAAAAGGTGATGACCCAGCGGACGTTCAGAATTAAGGTAAGACCATAGTCTGAACGTCCAAAATCATCCTCATCAGGAGAGCAACAATGGCTAATCTTTTCGTCCCTTCCTCGTTATCCTTAGAAATCCTGCTCAATCATTTACGCGATCAGCTTGACGGTAGTGTGTTCACGCCGGAAGACCCGGGTTATGAGGCCGCACAACAGGCCTGGAACCTTAGCGTTAATCAACATCCCGCAGTCATCGTCGTGGCGCAAAGTGCTGCGGATATCGCCGCAGCCATCCGGTTCGCCCGTAATGCTGATCTTGAAGTCGCTATTCAGGCCACCGGCCACGGCATTGCCCGTCCAGCAAATGGTGCCCTGTTGATTATCACGTCGAATCTTAACAAGGTTGAGATTGACCCTGTAGCCCAAACCGCCCGCATTGAGTCCGGCGCGATGTGGATTGCTGTTCTGGAAAAAGCCCAGCAATTCGGGTTAGCGCCATTGTTAGGCTCGTCACCTTATGTCGGTGTGACTGGCTACACATTAGGCGGGGGTATGGGTTGGCTGGCACGCAAGTACGGTATGGCGCTGGACAGCGTGCACGCGTTCGAACTCGTCACCGCGAACGGCAGCCAGATCCGTGCCAGTGAATCTGAAAATCAGGATCTTTTCTGGGCGCTGCGTGGGGGTGGTGGCAATTTTGGTGTCGTCACCGCGATGGAAATCCAGCTTTACCCGGTCAAGTCTGTGTATGGCGGTCATCTCATGTATCCCGGTCAAATGGCAAAAGCAGCCCTGCAGCACTTCCGCGGCTGGATCGTAGATTTGCCGGATGAAATTACCACATCCATTTCGGTCATGAATTTCCCGCGCCTGCCGCAGATTCCGGAATTCCTGCGGGGACAAACAGTGGTTTTCGTACGTGCCTGCTATGTCGGTGCGGCAGAAGATGGTGCGGCGCTGATGCAGCCCTGGCTGGACTGGATGGCCCCTATGGACAATTCACTGCGCGAAATGCCGTTCATGGAAATTGGCTCGATCAGCAATGATCCTCAAGACCCCATGCCCGGTCACAGCACTGGCGCGTGGATAAGCGAACTCAGTGATGAGGCCATTGACAAACTCCTTGAGTATGTCATTTCTACGGAGGGACCGTCACCTATTGTTTCGATGGACATCCGTTATGCAGGTGGCGCAATTTCGCGGGTCGGTGGGCAGGAGAACGCTTATGGTAACCGCGGTGCAAACCTGCTCATGCAAGCGGTTGGCATCACACCAACACCTGTAATCCATGCAGCTTTTGTAGCTTTCATTGAAGACTGGAAAGCGGACTTAAAACCCTATCTGACCGGTGGCGTCTACATGAATTTCCTTGAAGGTAAGGAAGCGCGTGAGCGCACACGCAATGGTTTCACACCCGAAAACTTTGCTCGGCTGCAAACGATTAAAGCGCGTTATGACGCGGAAAATCGTTTCTCGCACAGCTTTGATATCAAGCCGGTTTCTGATCACCTGAATTAATCGCAGTCACTATGCCGGGAGCGCCATACAGAAGCTCCCGGTTATTTATTTACAATGGGGATTGCGCGTCCTTCATTTCAGGTTTGGGTACGGAGTCAGGCTGAGTCACTTTCGTGCGGGATTGCCAGCGCCGCCATGTGCCGACAATGCCATACGGGAAAATCAGTACCGCCATGATAAAGATAATCCCTTGAATCAGCGGCCAGCTATCACCGATATTGATACTCACATCGCCAATCACCAGCACATAGTCCCGAAACTGCGTGTTCAACAGATGCAGACCACCTGCCCCCAGGATTGGCCCTGTGAACGTCCCCACCCCGCCGATAATCGTCATGAGCAGCGCATCGACCGTATAGGTCACACCGAACATCTCCGGCCCCAGCTTTTTATTGAGCACACCATGCAGAATCCCGGCCAGACCAGCCATCATCCCCGCCATCACAATCGCCAGCAATTTATAACGCAGCGTGTGATAACCAATCGTCTGAGCGCGTTCCTCATTTTCCCGAATAGCCTGAAAAACAGTCCCCGTTGGTGAGTTGACCACGCGCCGAATAAACAGAAAGACGAAGATAAACAGCCCCATCCCCAGATAATAGAGGTTGATACGGTTCTGCGACGGATCAAGCCAGTCCGGCATAATACTGAGAGAGAAGCCATCCTCACCATTGGTAACTGACCAGCGTCCAATAAAAATCCAGGCCATTTCGGCAATTGCCAGTGTAAAAATCGCGAAATAGACGCCGCGCAGCCGTAGCGTCACCAAACCAATCAGCAGGCCAATTGCGCCGGTAATCAGCAGCACCAGCAAAACACCCAGCGCAAAACCCAGATTCGGATCAAGGCTGGTAAACTGCCACATCATGCCGACGATATAGCCGCCCAGGCCGAAAAATAAAGCATGTCCAAACGAAATGACCCCGGTAAACCCAAACATCAGGTTATAGCTCATGACCAGAATGGACAGCGCGAAAATTTCGATAAAGACCGCCATCCAGAAAGGCGATTCGCCACGCATAATCACCCGCTCACCACGCGGCACCCCAAACGGGCTGGAGCCGGTCAGCCAGCCGACCAGATGCGGAAAAATAATCAGGAAGATCAAGACCAGAATGTACAGCCAGTTATCACGGAGTGTGTTGCGCCAGCCTTGCATTATCGCTCCTCCCCAAATAAACCACTGGGACGGATTAACAGCACCAGCGCCAGCATCAGCATGGGTGTGATACTGGCCCAAACCGAACCCACTTCTGGCCGCACACTGAACTGCTCCATGGCAGTCCACGCCAGCCCCACCAGCATACTGGCAATCGCGGAACCCTCATAACTGCCGAGTCCGCCCAACACAATCACCGCGATGGCTGCCAGCAGATAGGTGCTGCCCATGCTGATGGTCGCCCCCAGAAATGGAACCGCAACTGCTCCACCAAAGGCCGCCAGCGCACAACCCAGCGTGAACACCAGCGTAAATACCGCCCGCACATTAATGCCTAACGCATTGACCATCTCCGGGTCCTGCACACCGGCCCGGATGATAATACCGATGCGAGTACGGCGCAGCAGCAACGCCACCGCCACCATCAGCAACAAGCCCATCGCAATCACAAACAGGCGATAGGTGCTGAACTGCTGACCAAAGATAAAAAACAGGCTGTCCTGAATAGCGATGGAATTCTGCCATGTGTAAGGTGTCGTGCTCCACAGAAATTTAATCCCTTCGAGCATGACAATCGACACGCCGAAAGTGAGCACCAGTTGAAACAAGGGACGGCTGTACAACGGACGCAGAAAAACCCGCTCCAGCAGATACCCCAGCGCCGCGCCAACTGTGACCGCCACAACGATTCCTAATGCAAAACGGACATCCAGATTCGTAATCGCGTCGGTTGTGCGGAAAATACCCATATTCGGATGCTGAATATCGTAAGCCAGATACGCGCCCAGCATAAAGTACGCGCCCTGCGCAAAATTGAGAATATCCATCAGGCCAAAGATCAGCGATAAACCGGCAGCGATCAGAAACAGCAGCATCGCCCGCAGCAGGCCTGACAGAATCGTGATGCTGAATGTGCCGGGATTAGCACCAGCGGACAAAAAGGCAAACACCAGAATGCCGACAAACAGCGAGATGATAAACGGCCAGCTTGAGCCATTCGCACGGGTAGAGGGTACAAACCCCGGAAATATCTTTGAAAGATTCCGCATGATGGCCTCCTCAGGCAACCCCTAAATAACGTTGGATAAGGTCATCATTCTGCACAAGATCAGCCATATCACCTGCGGCCACACTCTGGCCATCATCAATAATGACATAGCGTTCTGCCAGTTTGCTGGCTACACGAAAATTCTGCTCGACCAACAAGACGGTTTTATCCGCAGAGAATTGACGGATAGCCGCCATCAACTGCTCGATAATCACGGGGGCTAAGCCTTCGCTCGGTTCGTCAATCAAAAGCAGATGATTATCCGGTACTAATGCCCGCGCAATCGCCAGCATTTGCTGCTGACCGCCAGACAGATTGCCACCCAGCAGGTGATACAAGCGCTTTAAATCCGGGAACAGATTGAAGATAAAATCAATCGACTTTTCCAGATCATGACGTTCACGTCCGGCAATCTGCAAATTCTCGCGCACGCTCAATTCCTTGAAAATCGCGCGATGTTCCGGCACATAGCCAATGCCTAAGCGCGCGATTTTGAAGGCGGTTTGCCCCACCAGCGATTTTCCATCGTAATCAATTTGTCCGCTGCGGGGTGTGTTCAAGCCCATAATGCTGCGCAGAGTCGTCGTCTTGCCTGCGCCGTTGCGGCCTAAAAGCACTGTGATCGAGCTTTGGGGGACATGAAAAGAAACCCCTTCGAGGATGTGAAACTGACCAATAAAGGTGTGTATATTCT
Source organism: Aggregatilineales bacterium (assembly GCA_038258185.1). Lineage (GTDB taxonomy): Bacteria > Chloroflexota > Anaerolineae > Aggregatilineales > Phototrophicaceae > JAIOHN01. The sequence goes on from JBBSQD010000013.1 coordinate 30,288, forward strand.
CGACACGCAGCACATCACCCACCATGACCGACCTCTTTCAAATCATACAATTCGCCCAGGTAGACATTCTGCACGGTTTGATTAGTGGCGATCTGCTGCGGCGTACCCTCCGCCAGTACCTGACCATGATCCATAACAGTGATGCGATCAGAAATCCCCATGACCACGCGCATGTTATGCTCCACCATGACAATCGTTTTATTGCCCTGCTCACGGACACGGGCGATCACCTGCATTAACTCCGGCACCTGCTCCGATGCCATGCCTGCGGTGGGTTCATCCAGCAGCAGCACTTCAGGGTCAGGAGCCAGCAAAATCGCCAATTCGAGCTTACGCTTGCCACCATGCGGCAGCGTATTCGCGGGCTGTGCAGCGACATCCTGCAAGCCAACCATTTCCAGCACATTCATGGCGCGGTTGCGATAATCGCTGTAACGGTCGGAACGCTGCCAGAAACGGAAAGTAATGTCACTCAGGGCCTGAGCAGCCAGACGCACATTTTCCAGCACGGTCAATTGGGGGAATAAATTCGTAATCTGAAAAGAGCGACCCAGGCCGATGTGTGCGCGTCGATGCAGCGGCACAACGGTGATGTCCTGCCCCTTATAAATCACGCGCCCTTTTGTAGGCCGGTATTTGCCGCTGAGCAAATTGAAAAAGGTGGTCTTGCCGGCACCATTTGGCCCGATAATCGAATGGGTATGACCTTCTTCAATCTGAATGCTGACATCCTCAACCGCAATCAGACCGCCAAATTCTTTTCGTAAATGCTGAGTTTCTAAAATAGTTGTCATATTTTGAATTCTACAAGGACAGAGGCGCACCGATGTACGCCTCTGTCATGAACATTATTTATTCGCTTAGAGCCGCTTCAAACGCGGTCATGAATTCTTCATCCATGGCGCAACGATCCTGCATTTCCTCAGGAACTGCACATGGCGGAGCCGTATCCAGCGGTGAAACTTCGCTCAACAGGGTCAGATAAGCGAATTCCGGGCTGTCCAGGTTGTCCAACTGCGCGATGTACAGCGGAGCCAGTGCCTGATGATCGGATGGACGAATGCCATAGGCGCCCTTGGGGCCTTCAAAGATCAGCCCTTCTACAGCCGGGATCATGGCTTCAGGGAGCGTATCGCCTTCGGCTGCTTCCAAAGCCAGTGTGACGGCCTGAGCAGTCGCAAACGAACACTCGGTAAACAGATCAGGATAATCAGCTTCGCCGGTCACGGGGTTGGGGAAGAATTCCATGTGCTTCTCCACCAGCCAGTCGTTGATTTCAGTGTCGGGGAATGTGTAGTGATAGACAATAAAGCCAGCGTAACCCAGTGTGCTAGGGTCGCTTACACCAATCACATCATTGGAATTAAAAGCCAGCGCAATCGTCATTTGGTCGCTCACGCCCAGTTCAGCAAGCTGCTGGAACAGCGCGACAGCGGTATCACCTGCCCAGATGGGGAACAGCACATCCGCGCCTGAAGCCAGAATTTCCTGCAAATAGGGGGTGAAATCAGTGGTTTCCAGCGGAGCGTAAATGGTATCCTGGACGAAGCTCACACCGGCAGGCTCTAACACTGCGACAGTGCCTTCAGCCGAGGCGCGGCCAAACTCGTAATCCTGCGCCAGAATAATCCAGTTTTCACCCAGGTCAGTGGCGAAAGAAGCAATCGCCAGCGAGTCCTGATAACTGTTACGGCAAACACGGACGGTGTTGGGGTTGAAATTCGCGCCGGTAATGGCCGATGAAGCGCCGGGTGCCACAAACAGCATCACTTCGTTATCGAGTGCGACCTGCTGCAAACCAACGGTTACGCCCGAACTCGGCGCACCCACGAGAATTTCCACACCATCCACTTCGATCAGTTCACGTGCTTGGCTGGCGGCTACATCAGGATCACTGCCATTATCACGCACCAGAATTTCAACCGAACGGCCAGCAATTTCGAGATCCGCCAGAGCGTCATCTACAGTGTCATAATCCGCCGGATCAATCCCTGCCTGATACAACAGACCAAGCTTAAACCCATATTCCAGTTCATAGCCATAGAGCGTCAATGCACCGGACTGGTCAACCAGCAAGCCAATTTTCAGCGGGGCATCATCCTGCGCGGAAGCCGCACCAGCCATGACCAGTATCACGGACAAGAACAACATAAAAATACGTTTTTTTAACATGGTTCCTCCTAAATATTTTGTCTAAACAACCCCTAAATTGGGTTTTGTTCACATTTATGATTCCGGGGCCAGCACCACCGCTTCACCCTCAACCACGACCGTGCCATCCTGATTGGTGCAGGTCGTGCGGAAGGTGGCAATGCGCTTATCCGCGCGATAGGCGATCACTTCCACGGTGGCAGTGATCGTGTCACCGATAAAAACCGGTGCCTTGAACTTCACGTCCTGCCCCAGATAAATCGTCCCCGGCCCCGGCAGTTCATTTGCCAGCACCGACGACACTAGACTGGCCGTGTACATCCCGTGCGCGATGCGTTTGCCAAAGCGCGTCTGCGCGGCATACGCTTCATCCAGATGCACCGGGTTACTATCCCCGGTAATGCGCGCAAAAGTATCGACCAGTTCCGCCGTAATCACGGTGGTGCGACTGGCAGAATCGCCTCTTTCTAATGCCATATCAGGCATCTCCTTCGGGTAAGCCCGCAAGTTCACGTTTGAGTATTTTCCCGGCGGCAGAGATGGGCAGTGCGGCGACAAAAGCGATATGGCGCGGGACTTTATAACCCGCCAGGTAATGCTGCATGTGGGCAAACAGCGCGTCCACCGTCAGTGTTTCACCGGGTTTGACCACCACAAACGCCTTGCCTACTTCGCCCCATTTGTCATCCGGCACGCCGATCACCGCGCACATCTCCACCGCTGGCAGCTTATAAATCACATGCTCAATTTCCGCCGGATAGATGTTCTCGCCACCGCTGATAAACATATCCTTCTTACGATCCACAATGGTGTAATACTGCTGTTCATCAGCCATAGCCAGATCACCTGTATGAAACCAACCGTCACTATCCACCGCCTGTGCGCTGGCCTCAGCATCATTGAAATAACCGGAGCACATCGACGGGCCGCGCAAAGCCAGTTCTCCCACTTCACCCGCGCGAACCGGATTATTGTGCTCGTCAACGATACGCGCATCCACGAAGAAATTCGGGCGGCCAATACTACCCGCCTTGCGAATCGCATCTTCCTGCGCTAGCGCGAACACCCCGGGCCCAAATTCCGTCATGCCAAAGCCCTGCTTAAACTGCACGCCTTTTTCACGCTGAAATTGCTCCACCAGGTTCACCGGCAGGGGCGCACCTCCGCTGGTACAAAAGCGCAGACTGCTGAGGTCAGCGCTGTTCCAGTTAGAGGCTTTGGTCATCATCTGATAGGTCGTCGGCACACCCGCATAAACCGTGGCAGCATATTCTTCCAGCAGATTTAAGACCTGTTCGGCGTCGAATTTTCGCGTCAGAATCACCGTACCACCCAGAATCAGCAACGGTGTGGTATAGACCAGCAAGCCCCCGGTATGAAACAGCGGGAATGTATTGACTGTCACATCGCCATGCTGCAAATCGTGAATAATCGTATTGAGTGTATTCCAGCCGATCATGCGATGGCTGATCTGCGCCGCTTTGGGTAAGCCCGTTGTGCCACCGGTAAAGATCAAACAGGCGATATCTTCGTGAGTCACGCTCTCGGTCGCCACCGGCATCAGCATCGAATCGCTGATCGTTTTTTCGAAATAACGGCTGTTCTCTATTCCGGTGCCTTCGATGTGCAGCACATGGACGATACTGCTGCTTTCCGCGACAATCTGCTCGACTTTATCCTTAAAATCATCGGAGTAGATCAGCACTTTAGGGGCGGTATTTTCCAGCAATTCGAGCAGTTCGCGCCAGTGTAAGCGCCAGTTCAAAGCCGTAAGCACCGCCCCAAGCTTGCTACAGGCGAAAAACGTGTCGAGATACTCCACGCCATTGTGGGCTAAAACAGCGACACGATCACCCTTCTCGATGCCAGCGCCACGTTGCAGCCAGTTAGCCAGACGATTGGCGCGATTATTCAGCTCACTATAAGTGAACAGCCTGTGCGGTGTTTTGCCTGCGTCTACAACCGCCAGTTGATCCGGCGTATACAGCGCCCTGCGTCCGATGATATCGCCAACGTACATGCGATTGTTACCTCTGAATATACTGATGGAAATGTTGGTTAAACTGCTCTGGTTGTTCGATATACGGTGTATGGCCGGTATTGGCGAAAACAACTTCTTCAAAACGTCCGCCAGCCGCAGCGTATTGCTCCAGCACATGACGCACCTGGCCCACCATCGGCTGTGGCGGGTAAATCTCCGCACCCGGCCAACCGGGAACCGCGCCTAAAGACCCTAATGTCCCCATGTCAAACAGCGATTGATCGCCTACGATCTGATCCTCTGCGCCACGAATCCACAAAACCGGTGGCTTGGGATTAATGGCATACAGTTGATTGATATCACCAGCATATTGCGGCGACAGCGCATTGGCTGGCCCGTAAACCCCGGCGGCGACATTCGGCCAATTGGGGGATGCGACCACATCACCGGGATATTCCTTGTCGCCGACATGTTCTGACATCAGCGAAGACAGTAATTCTTCCTCACGTGCAGGTTTGAAAGGCGGCTTCCAGTAGAACGTGTTCATGACCACGCGCGGCGATACCTGATTGTCGCTGCTGCGATCACCCTCGGCCATCAGACGGGTAAATTCCGTATTCACGATGCCTCCACCAGAACCGGCAAAGTCATCATAATAGGGTGTTCCCTGCACGTCTTTTGTCCCGCCGAAGCCAAACGGTGAGCCGGGAGCGGCCAATGTCACGGTGAGAATGCGCTCCGGCGCATCCATCATGAAGCGCCACAGCACCGATCCACCTAACGAATGCCCGACGACATGCGCCTTTTGAATATCCAGATAATCCAGCAACGCCACCAGATCATCGGACAGATCGCCCATGCCTCGAGTGGCATCAATCTTCTGATCAGGATCGGCCTCACCGTAACCGCGCTGATCGGGCGCAATGCCGCGATAGCCGTCCGGCAAGGCAACCATCATTTCTTCCCAGAACGTGGCCGACGAAGCGTTGCCATGCACAAATAACGCCGGAACACCTTCATCTCCACCGCTGAATAACACCCGTGTGCGCAGGCGCGGGGTCGTTATGGTTTTTGCAGTCACACCATCAATTGTTGGAATAGACATTATTGTTCTCCAATTTTCCCAAACTGCTCTTTTAATTCTCGTTTAAGGACTTTACCTGCAGCGTTACGCGGCAGTTGTTCGATAAAAATCACGCTTTTGGGTACCTTAAAGCGCGCCAAGTTCTGTTTGCAATGCGCTAAAATAATCGTCTGGTCGAGTGTGGCATCGGCTTTTAAGACGACAATCGCCATGCCGGACTCGCCCCAGCGTTCGTCGGATACGCCGATGACCCCTACATCGGCCACAGCGTCTAACTGATAAATAACCTGCTCCACTTCCGCCGGGTATACATTCTCACCACCACTGATATACATATCCTTATAGCGATCCAGCACATAGATGCAGCCTTCATCATCCACCTTGCCAGCATCACCGGAATGCAGCCAGCGATTGCCATATTCATCAATTGTGAAGCTGGTGGCGTTGGCTTCTGGCCGATTGTGATAACCCGGGGTGATATTCGGGCCACTGATGATAATCTCGCCCATATCGCCGGGTTGGACATCTTCAAAATTGTCATTTACGACGCGCACCCGCGTATGCATCAGCGGCTTACCCACTGACGAGGGTTTCGCCAGTGCCCGATGTTTATCCGCCAGAAATACAGTCGGGCTGGTTTCAGTCATGCCGAAACCCAACTGGATAATCATGTCGCGTTTGGCATAACGTTGCAGCAGTGCCACCGGCATCGGTGCGCCACCGCATCCCCACGACCGCACATGACTCAAATCGACCTGATCAAAATCAGCATGTTGGCTTAGAAACAGATAAATGGCCGGCACCCCAAAGAAATGCGTAATGCCCTGCGCCGGGTCAGCCAGCGTTTGCAGCGCCAGACCCGCATCGAATTCCCGCGCCACCATGACCGAACCTCCCAGATGAATCAGCGGGTTGGCATACAAGTTTAAGCCGCCGGTATGGAAAGTCGGCAAGACGCTGTACTGGCGGCTGTCATAACTGAGTCCCGTGGGATTGCTGATATTGATGGCATTCCACAGGGTCATGCCGTGTGTAATCAGCACGCCTTTGGGATGTCCGGTGGTTCCGGCGGTGTACATAATGGTCATCGGCGTATCATGAGTCGTTTGCGGGCTCATCACCACACCGGTTAATTCCGCGCTCAGTGCGGCATCATAAGCGGTCTGTTTGTCAGTCGGGATGTTGGGCACGTCAATGCGCAGTCGATGATCAACTGTGGATTGCGCTACCAGCGCCGGCATACGCGCGGAAAATTCGGCATCATAAATCAGCCCTTTAGCCGCCGCGTCATTAAGGATAAACAGCAGTTCCGGCTCGGCCAGACGCCAGTTTAAGGGCAGCATGATTGCACCCAGGCGCACACAGGCAAACTGAAATTCAAAATATTCGGTACAATTTTTAGCCAGAATCGCAACCACATCACCGGGCTGAATGTGCCATTCCTGGCGCATATACCCTGCCAGATAGTTCACGCGCTGATGCAGGTCACCATAGGTAAAGGTGCGCTGCGTAAACTGGTCGATAAATGCGATATTTTCAGGGGCGCGGTCTGCATGGAACGCGACCCAATCAGATGCCAAAATCATCAAATAGTACCTGTTTAATAAATTTTCTTCGTTAAAACCCTGCGTGAGAAGTTCATCTCCGCAGTAAACCTAACCCCAGCAGACAGCAATGGCGCTCCACGTGTAGCCAGTGCCTGCGCCTGCCAGCACAATTAAGTCCCCGGGTTTGATCTTGCCCTGCTGCAAACCCAGTTCAATGGCTAATGCCTGATCGACACTCTGCACATGTCCGTAATCTTCCAGATAGACCGATTGCTCAGGCGTTAAACCAACCGAGTCCAGAATTTGTTCGTAAAACGAGCGTTTCATGTGGGTAATGCCCAAAAATTTGACATCAGCCAAGGATGCGCCACTTTTTTCAACCGCATCCGTGATGACCTTCTGGAAATTAACCAGCGAGGTTTCCCCTAATCGCTCGGCCATATAGTCAGGGTCGGTCACATCCAGGCGACCATACAGTTCACCGACCTGTTCGGATTGCGCACCTACTGCCTCAGCAGTTAACACCACCGCCTCGGACAAACTGCCATCGGTAATCGCGGCTGATCCCAGAATCAGATTTTTGTCCGCGCCGCGCTGGAGCAGCATTGCGCCACCACCCGCACCGAAATTAAACATGAAACGTGAGCGCTGATTTTGCAGGTTAATCAGGTCATTTTCGCGACTGCCTGCGGCCAGTAATACATAATTCAATGAGGGGTCAGCCTGCATCATGCCGCGTGCCAGATTAAGCGCAATCGGCGCGCCAGCACACAGAGCATAGACTTCAAATGCATAAGCACGATCAGCACCAATGTTGTGCTGGATTTTCGCGGCGGCGTTCCACACCAGATGATCTTTATGTTCGCTGCCGTGGGAAATCACGAGGTTAATCTGCTGCGGGGTAATACCTGCCTGCTGGATGGCCTGTTGTGCGGCATGCGTCGCCATCACGGTGACGGTATTGGCATCATCCGCGATATGTCGCTGGCGAATGCCCATTTTTTCACGCAGGATATTTTCGGGGATGCCCGTCTGCTCAACCAGGTCGGCAGCGGTTTCGATCTGTGGTGGGAAGTAGGTACCAATACCCACAATCCCCACCGGAATAAGATTTTGCATCAAGAAGCCTTTTCTAAAACATTATTTTAAGGACAGTGCAGTTTCGGCTTTTAACACCTTCATCACTACACTACTCTGCACACGATCCATACCATCCAGCACAGTTAATTTTTCAGCGACAAACCGATCCAGCGCTTTGCTGTTGCGCACCACCACCTTCAACAACAGGTGATATTCTCCGGTTAAGCGATAACATTCCTGCACTTCCGGCAGATCAAGAATGACTTCCTCAACTTTGCTGATCTGTTCGTTGGTGTGCGGCTGAATGCTGATCTGCACAAAGCACATCAGGTCATAACCCACAATCTCATGGTTCAGCAGCGCGACATACTGCTCAATGACACCCGCCTTCTCCAGACGTTTGATGCGATTGTGAACAGCCGGTTGTGAGAGAAAGATTTTACGTGCCAGATCCGCCACACTGACACGCCCATTCACCTGCAATTCTTCAAGAATGGCACGATCCAACTCATCAAAACCAATTTTCTGTAAATGATCGGTCATAGTATTTTTTCACTTATGATAGGGGGTTTGGCGGGTCAGTGCTTGGATAGAGAAAGAAATTTCATTATAAACGGTAATATTGTTTATTTTCTTTCGCCAGCGGCCTGAATAAAATCGACAGGCGAACAGTGGACTTAACCAGAATACATAGCGTCTGGTTACAATAGGGATCATCTGGTCACCCATTTTACAGGATGCAGCCCACTTATGCCGACCCAGCAACAAGGCGCGTTTTTGACCGTAGACGATTATCAGCAGCTACCACCGGCTACACCCGATGCGACTTTTGCTTATGGAACCGCACCGGAGCAATTTATCGACCTCTATCTGCCCACAGGGGGTAATCAATATCCGGTCATTGTTCTGCTGCATGGCGGCTGCTGGCGTTTGCCCTATGATGCTAAGCCACTCGGCGGGTTGTGCAAGGCACTTGTTGATGAGGGATGGGCTGTTTGTAATGTGGAATACCGCCGTGCTGGCAATGGAGGTAACTGGCCGAACACCTTCACGGATGTAGCACAGGCCATTGATCTGCTGCCACAGATTACAGATCATTATCCGCTTGATCTGTCGCACGTGATTACAATGGGTCATTCTGCCGGGGGGACACTGGCATTATGGCTGGCGGCGCGTCCGCGTTTACAGCAGGCAAGCATCCTCTATAGTGCCAATCCACAACCGGTTCATGCCGTTATCGCGCTGGCAGGTATTGCCAGTCTCGCGCAGGCCGCCAGAGATGGCATGTGCGAGGATGGACTTAAAGTGGTCATGGATGGACTGCCGGATAGCGTTCCAGATCACTATCGACAGGTCGATCCGCTGACGCTTTTGCCGATAGGTATGCCTCATTTTCACATTGTCGGCGATTCAGACCGTGACATTCTGGCCAACACGCAAGCATTCATCAATGCTGCGCAGCAAGCCGGGGATGATACCGAGCTGTTCATCGCGCCGCAATCCGCTCATTTTGATGTGATCATTCCCAACAAACCCGCATGGCCGCTAATCTGTGATTTACTCAATCGTTTAAAATGAAGCCTGATTTATAAAGGATTTTTATGAAACATCTGACTATTCCCCAAACCAATTTATCCGTATCGCAGATCTGCCTGGGCACCGGCAGTTTTGGTTCAGCCGTATCGGAGGCTGATGCCTTCAAATTACTGGATGCGTTTGTCGAAGCCGGTGGCAACTTTATCGACAGCGCCCGCATTTATGCCTCATGGCTGCCTGATGGGGCCAATGCCAGCGAACGCACAGTGGGCAACTGGCTGGTGTCACGTGGCCTGCGCGATCAGATGATCGTCTCCACCAAAGGCGCGCATCCAGACCTGTCCAGCATGCACATTTCACGGCTGAGTCGCGAAGACATTCATGCCGATATTCAGGACAGCCTGAAGTACCTGCAAACAGATCACATTGATGTGTATTGGCTGCATCGTGATGATGTTCAGCGCCCTGTAGCGGATATCCTGGGGACCCTGAATGATGAAGCTGCTGCCGGCACGATTCGCTATTTTGGCGGCTCCAACTGGACGGTGGCGCGTCTTCGTGAAGCCACGGCATACGCGCAAAAAGCTGGCGTCATGAACTTTATCGGCAACCAGCCTATGTGGAGCATGGCGGAGCCCAACCGGGATGCGATTGGTGATAAAACACTGGTACAGATGGATGAGGAAGCGATGCAGTTTCACCGCGAAACGGGCATGGCCGTCATCCCCTATACATCTCAGGCACGCGGCTACTTCACCAAACTAGCGCATAACACCCTAAAAGAAGGTGATACCCGACAATATGACAGTGATCTCAACCACACACGCTTTGAACGTGCGCAGGAACTGGCCGCAAAACATAATGTCTCTGTGACCAGCATCGCTTTAAGTTATTTAACTTCTCAGCCATTTACCGTTATACCGATTATCGGCGCGCATACACCCCAGCAGTTGGCCGACTGCCTGAGCGATACCGATTTACAACTCAGCCCTGAGGAATTGAGCTATCTCAAGGCGGAATAATCACGGTACATCAATATAAAATTCGTCAATCGTGCTCCAGTCACTCCAGGTGGCATCGCTGCGCTGGGCACGGACGCGCCAGTAATATTGCCCGTTGGTCAGGGCGGGAGTGGTCAATTGCAGCGAATCCGCGCCAACTGTGGTGTCATAAACAATTGAGTTGCCAAATTTCCGCTGCCGGTCAATCTGTACCTGATAGGCATTGGCCCATGTGACCCCGCCCCACGCCAGAGTAATGCTGCTGGTGTTGTAGGCATTTCTGTTGGGTGCACGGATTCCCATGACCAGCGCCAATGTCTCACAGGCCAGACATTGCCTATTCTGGCGTATGATGGCCCACCCGGCAAAAGTATCACTGGGCTTAAAAGTAGCGTTCACAGTCCAGACGATCATCAGGCGCACGATACCACTATCACGGGATATCTGCGCGGCCTGTGCCAGCCATTCGGCATGTTCCTGAACGGAGGTGTTCAGCCCCCATTCCAACCCGGCAGGCAATCCACCCAGGCCATCTGGCGAGATGTACCCCAATTCGGTAAAACACAGCGGTTTATCGGGGAAAACCGAGCGATACAGGTTGACCATCGACGGATAGTAACGGGTGTAATGGTTGGGATTACCGCGTGGATCACCGCTGCTGGCGCTGGGTGGCAGTACGCCTTCGTTATAATGAATACCCGTACAATCAAAATACTGGGCCGCGCCAGCATTCGCCATCTGCTGGATAAAAATGTTGTCATCACAGCCGTTATCCTTACAAACCCCTCCGAAATAACCGGTTGGCGCGGGTGCGCCGCTGATTACCATGACATTGGGGTTGGCCTGTTTGATCGCCGGGTAAGCGCGGGCTAACATCTTGGTGTATTCTGTACCGCTGATCAAACCAGCTGGCCACTCAAAATCAATGTTAGGCTCGTTCCAGATTTCAATCGCATCCGGTGGGGATGGCAGAGCGGCTACCGACGCGACATAACTGGCATAATCCTGATAGTACTGGTTAGGATTACCGACTAATTCGCTCTTTTCGCCTTTAATACTCAACAAGACTTTGAAGCCGTGGTTACGTGCATGGGTAATGATATTCTGGGCATCCCCATTTGGCCCAGCACGGCGGTAAGTCACCTGCATTTTCAGCCAGGTCATACCTGCGGAACGCATCTCATCCGGGTTAAGGAAAGAGAGCGTCTGGCCGCCCAGTTCAAACTGGACACTGCCCTGTGCAGCAACAGGCTGGTCAGGGGTAATATTGATAAATAAGAGCGCAACTGTAGCAAAGAGAAAAAACGCAATCCATTTATACGGCATCAATTCAACGACTTTGGGTTAAACCGACAGAATCAAATTCCAATAGAGACTGTATTTCTTCCCATAGTGTAATAGCATAAGTAGGATTATTAATGGTAAGTCTTTCCTATTGCCGGCGTTAAAAGATCTGCTACACACAACAGGTGCTTAAAAATGAAATTACTCGAACAATTTATGAAAACAGAAAGGCAGTTTTGTGAGTGAGATTATTCTGGAAGGCACAGCCACACCAGATCAGACCTTAACTTATTTACATGTACCCTTTGAAGTGCCCGGTGGTATTACGCAGATTGCGGTGCGTTATGAATATGACAATGTAATCGGTTCCGACCCGCAGCTTACCGATGGCAACACAGTGGATATTGGCATCTTTGACACGCGCGGCATTGATTTCCTGAGTGAAGGTTTTCGCGGTTGGAGCGGCAGCGCCCGTCAGGGATTTTCTATCGGCCTGACAGAGGCCACCCCGGGTTACATGCAGGGTCCAATTCAGGCCGGAACGTGGCATATCTGCCTTGGACTCTACAAAGTTGCCGATAGTAACTGTCACTATAAAATCACCATTGAATTGACCCATGCGGAGACAACCGCAACTAGCACTTTTCCCGCATTGCTGCCTTTATCCAGTCAAGCCCGACTCGACAAACGGCAAGCGAGTGGCTGGTATAAAGGCGAAATGCACTGCCACACCTATCACAGTGACGGTGACAGTGATCCATTGGATGTCATTCGCAAAGCTGAGTCGCTCGGTTTGGATTTTCTGGCGATTACCGATCACAATGTGCTGACGCAGCAGATCAAAATGCGCACGGCAGACACGAGCCTGATCTTAATCCCCGGCATGGAAGTGACGACTTACAAAGGTCATTGGAATGTGTGGGGTGATAAAGGCTGGATTGATTTCCGTGTGTGCCAGGAATCCGACATGCGGCGCAGTGTCGCAGAGGCGCAGCAGCGCGGTTATGTGGTGTCGTGCAATCACCCCAAACCTTATGGGCCGGAATGGTCGTATAAAGCAGTCGATGATTTTCATTGTGTCGAGGTATGGAACGGCCCGTGGGAAATATTTAATCCACGTGCGCTCGAATTCTGGGAAGCGCATCTGCGTCAGCGAAAACGTTATACCGCAGTCGGCGGCAGTGATTCGCACTTTCATCAGCGCGATCATATTGCCCAACTGGCACACCCTACTCTGTGGATTTACTGCGAGGGTGATCCATCTGCCGCAAAGCTGCTCGATGCCATCCGCGCTGGTCACGTGTTTATCTCCGAAGCGCCGACTGGCCCACAGATCTATCTGCAAGCCGGAGATTACATGATGGGTGATGTGATCCCTGAACAAAGCGCGCCTCTCGCTGTAAAAATTCGCGTCGTCGATGCAGTCGGTGATACGCTCGAAGTCTGCGGATCAGATGGTATCATTCACAGCCTAGACCTTGACTCAGCGGATTGGGAAACCACGCTGGAAGTGGATACCCACGCCACGCGTTACATCCGCGCGCAGATCATTGACTATACGGATACGCATCATAAAATCCGTGCCCTGACAAATCCCATTTATTTATAAGCACTTCTAGAGATATTGAAAATGACCTCAGACGTAAATATTGTACATGTTGTTTTTAAGACCCACCTGGATGTTGGTTTTACTGATTACGCCCACAAGGTAGTGGAGCGCTATTTTTCGCAATTTATCCCGGCATCGCTCCAGTTAGCGGAGCAACTCCGGCAGCAAGACAGCCCTGAGCGTTTTCGCTGGACGGTCGGCTCATGGCTGGTCTACGAATATCTGGAACGAGCTAAACCGCAGGAACGCGCTCGGATGGAAAATGCAATCGAAGCCGGGGATATCAAGTGGCATGCCCTCCCCGTCACCACCCATACCGAACTCATAGATGCATCGCTGTTTGAGTACGGGTTGAGCTTATCGCAGGAATTGGATCGGCGTTTTGGCAAGCAAACCATCGCCGCCAAGATGACCGATGTCCCCGGTCATACCCGCGCGATGGTTCCGCTGCTAGCCAACGCGGGGGTGAAATTTCTGCATATCGGGGTCAATGAAGCCTCCACCCCGCCCGATGTGCCACCCATATTTATCTGGAAAGACAGCGCGACGGATACGGATCTGATGGTGATGTATCACAACAGCTATGGTGATGTGACGGTCATCCCCAGCCTGCACGAAGCGGTGGCGATCATCCTCACGGGCGATAACATGGGGCCGCAAACCATCGACGAAATCCGCGCCATTTATCAGCAGTTGCAGGCACGTTTCCTGGAGGCGAAAATCATCGCTTCCACACTGGATGAATTCGCGCAAAAAGCCATATTGGCTCAGGCGGATTTTCCGGTCATCACCCAGGAAATTGGCGACACCTGGATTCAGGGTGTCGGCACTGACCCGGTCAAAGTGCGGGATTATCGTGCTTTGGCGCGTCTGAGCCAGCAATGGCTGGCCGAAGGTCGTGTCTCAGCGGATGATGCAGGGCTCAAAGCCTTCAGTCGTAAGTTACTGATGGTTCCGGAACATACCTGGGGCATGGACTTAAAGACGCATCTGCCGGATTACGAGCATTACACGTCTGAGGCACTGGCCGAACAACGCCAAACGGCCCTATTCAAAGCGTTTGAAGCCTCATGGCAGGAACAACGCGCTTATCTCGATCAGGCAGTTGACGCGTTAGCAGGAAGCCCTTTGCAACAGGAAGCACAGACCGTCCGCGATCAGCTTGTCCCGCGCCAGCCTGATCTGAGCCAGTACACGCTGATTGACAAAACGCAATTTGAAACAGCCCATTTTGATCTGGCGTTTGACGCGCAAACTGGCGCGCTGACACACCTTATTGAACGTTCATCAGGTACCGTCTGGTCAGATTCTGACCATCAACTTGCTAAGTTCACGTACGAGCTTTTCTCACAGTCGGATTATGATCGCTACTGGAGTCAATACATCCGCAACAGTGATTCCGAGGAAATCCGCGAGTGGGCTTATCCCGACAATATGAAACCCGGTCTTCCCATTACAACCCATCAGGAATGGTTGCCTGTTGTAGACCAAATCTATTTTAAGGCCGACACAGATGCCGATGAATTTCTGCTGGCGCTCACCCTGCCGGATGACAGCCGACAATATGGAGCCCCGGCAAAACTCTATCTCAGCTATCGCTTCCCACAGGCAAAACCCATTGTCGAAATTTCCCTGAGCTGGTTTGATAAGCCTGTCTGTCGTCTTGCAGAAGCGCTCTGGTTAAGTTTTAATCCACGTGTCACGCAACCTGAAAACTGGCGCATGGATAAAATGGGACGCCTGATTTCGCCGCTTGATGTCATCAGCCACGGAAACCGAACGCTGCACGCTGTTCAGGGTGGAGTGACTCATCAAAGCGATCAGTCGCGCCTATGGATTGATTCACTGGATGCGCCACTGGTCGCACCGGGGAAACGCTCTCTGCTCGATTTTCACAACCAGCAACCGGATCTCGCGCATGGGATACACTTTAATCTATACAACAACATCTGGGGCACTAACTTCCCGATGTGGTTTGGCGAGGATATGACTTTCCGTTTTGTTTTCCAACCCGAGCCAGTTGCTTAAAGACATTGGAGAGGACATTCAATGTCCTCTCCAATTCAGGTTAGATATCACACCTGCTTAGAAACGAGTTGATTTTGTAGCGTATCAGTTCGCGTTCAGAATGACGGTTGCCATACACATGTGGTTGCCATCGGCGCTGAAGCGGGCATATGTGGCGCTGATGTGATCCGTGCTGGCGCTATCCACCATAAACGATACGGTATCGCCATTTTCATTACCGCTGTAAAACACCACACCACCATAATCATCCAGCGTGTAACTACCGCCTTCATAATCCAACTGATAACCACCGGCGGCGTTTTTAGTCACGTTTGCCTGAGCAAAATTCGGCAGTAATTCTTCTGAGTCGCACACGCCTTCCAGCGGAGTCCAGGTTGCGCTGTAGTCGCCTGCGCTAACGACCACCGGCTCAAATTCATAATCCGATTCGCCATCGTCACTCACATATCCATCCGGGTCGATAGTGATTGGGCCGGGTTCCGCTTGTAATGCGGGTGGTGCGGGATTAAGGGCGCTGCGGTCTTCTGTCGTCAGTGGCGTTCCCAGCGTCACAACGCCCTGTGCATAACAGGAACGGCTGTAATCATCGCTGCTTGCCTGCCAGACCATGTTGAAATCTGTCGGGAAACGGCGCGTAAGCGTAATGTTCAGATTATCATCATACGAGCTGTATTCACCACGCGCCCGCTCACCACTGATCGGATAGGTTTCCCCATTAATGTAGAGGACAATCTTTGACTCACTGCCTTTGACCAGAGTCAGCTCGTTAAAGGTGGGGGCATAATTGCTGTCACAATAACTATCGAATGGCAGCCATGTGAGCGTATAGGTGCCCTCGACAATGGTTGGAGGGTCAATGATCTGCGAGTCTTCTTCGGAAACATCACCGGGGACAGGGGTCGGTTGGGGGTCTTCCTGTGATTCTTCTGGCAGGGTTGTCGTACAGCCAAATGCCATTCCGGCCTGGATCAATTCATAGCGAATCACGGAGGTCAGCGTACAGGAACCTGCATTAGTAGTTTGAACAATTTCCAGCTCGGTCGGGCTGATGATATTCAGTACCCGCGAGGAAGTGCTGTTATCATAACTATCAATCCAGGTATCTGTCTTATACTGACCGTTACGCCAGTAGAACGTATTGTTATCCACCAGCGCAATACCACGCTGCGGCCAGGTGCACACGTAGCCCTGCTGCCCCGGGTCTTCAGGGTCGAAATAGTCACGACTTGGGCCGTCATTATCGCCACCCTCATAATCGGAGCAATCACCTGAACGCGTCGTTGAACCTACAAACTGACGCGAATACAACCCATCCACAGGTACAGGCCAGGGGTAAGGTGTGGATGTTAGTGGAGGAACTGTGGGCGTGGATGTATCAGGGCACAAGGGAACCACAAGATCATCGGGGTCATCATCCACACAGGGATCGGTTTGTCCATTGACGGGATATTCAATCAATTCTTCTTGCATCGGTGTGGCCAGAGTCAGCTCATCCGGGTTAAATGGCGGGGCGACACTCGGTAGCGGAACAAACAGGTCATCATCATTAGTATCCTGGGCGTACACAATCAAGGGCACCAGCAGCATCAAACCTATTGCAAATAAAATCAATCTTTGGCGCATGAAATTGTGCTCCTGAAATCGGCTTAATCAATAGCTTGATTGAACCGCAACAGGCCACCTCCGTCACATGGACGGAGGCTGATTTATATAACGCATTTTGAGGGAAAGTAAAATCCGCCAAAAGACGGATGCTATTCGCGAACCTTTTCCGCTCGGCCATACAGGAATAACATCGCCAGGATCACCACACCGAAGGTAATGTCACGCATTGCCGGGGGCACCTGAACGATATTGAGTGCGCTGTCTAACAGTCGAATGAGGATCACCCCGGCGATTGTGCCTAAGTATCGGCCTGAGCCACCCAGAATCGACGTGCCGCCAACAACGACCGCGGCAATGGCAGGCAGCAGAAACGGTTCACCCATTTCATTGAAACTGCGACCCGCATTGCCTGCAATCATCAATCCGGCCAGCGCGTTCATCACACCGCTTAACACAAAAGCGCCGATCAGCACCCGTGGCGTTCGCACACCCGACAGATAGGTCGCGATTTCGTTGTTGCCCACCGCATAGGTTTTGCGCCCCAGCGCACTCCGGTTCAGAACAAAAATGTTCAGAATAGAGATTGCGACCCACACCAGCACCACATAGGGTATGAAATCCCAGAGCGACTGGGTAGCGATAGTACTAAGGAGGGGAGGCACCTGTTCAAACTGGGGCGCAGACCCATTGTAGACGACGATTACGCCCTTGAGTAAGGCATTGACTCCAAGTGTGAGCACCATGGATGGAATGCGAAGATAGGCCACACCGATCCCATTCACCAGACCGATAAGCGCGCCAACACCCAGCCCGACCACGACCCCAACAAGCAAATTCTCATTCTGACCTGCCGCGACAGAGGTGGCCAGCACAGCGGCCAGGTTTAGAGACCAGCTTACCGACAGATCAATATTACCCGTCAGGATGACGACCATCTGACCGGCGGCAATGATGCCCAGGAAGGAGGCCTGTCGCAACTGCTGAAGCAGAAACGTAGGCGATGAAAAGTTCGGTGTTACAAAGATTGTTCCCAGCGCAATCAGCACCAGGATCATAAAATAGGCCGTAACCATGCTGCGCTGTTCACGTTCCAGACCTTGAAACCACTTGCGCGGTGAGAACCCTGTTTTTCTGGCTGGATTATCAGGTACCATGAAATCTCTTTCTCATCGCATGATGTCCAGGCGATTGCGAACTGTAAAGATACGACTTGCTCCTGCGGAAACGGCTAACAGGATCACTGTGCCTTCCCAAAAAGGTTGTTGAAGTGGGTCGATTCGGCCAAAAAAGAGGATGCTGCGAATGATAGGCAAAGCAAACGCGCCTGCAATCGTCCCCGCAACACCACCGACACCCCCAAACAATGATGTACCGCCCAGCACGACGACAGCGATGGACTGAAGGGTGAAAACGCCGCCTTTGGTCGCATCGCCAGACAGCGTCTGCGCCGTCAGGAACAGACCCGCAATCGCAGCAAACACACCGCTCATCACGTACGCCGCGATCTTTGTCCGGTTGACTTTGATACCACTCATATAAGCAGCGCCCTGATTGCTGCCGATGGCATATACCCACAACCCTAATCTGGATCGTCTGAACGGCATCCAAACAAAGAGCAGCACCAGCAATAAAAGAATGGCGGATGCGGGGATAAAATCAAAAATCGAATTGGCTAGTGATTGGTCACCAAACCAGGGCTGAATCAGTGATGCAGTCCGTCCGGTCAGCAGGTCACCGTAGGCACGCGGCACAAAGCCACCGGGACGTGGACGCAGAAATAATGACACACCACTAAAAATAGAGGCGGTGGCAAGCGTCACGATGATGGGTTGTAACCGTCCATAGACGACTATCAGTCCATTGATCAGACCACAAAATGCACCCACCGCGATGACCAGTATCACCACACCAATCATGCTTAAAGGATTATCAGCAAAACTGGCCGAGGCTAATGAATTACACAGGCTGATGATTGGCCCAACCGAGAGGTCGATGCCCCCGGTTACGACCACTGAGGTCTGTGCCATACCTGCAAACACCAGAGTCATACTCTGATTGAAGGTCGACGTGATGACTGGCGGCGTAAAAAAGCGTGCGTTTAAGTTAATGTTGATGAGTAGCAGCACGACAAGGATGACATAGGCTATTACGACCCGGAAATGCCGACGCAGGAAGCGTCGAGCCAGTGCCGGGAAATTGGATTCTCTGGTTGCTACAGATACAGTCGACATTATGATACTCTCAAAGATGTAGAGTCGCTGCTGATCACTGGTTCATCAGGCTCATTCGCCAGACCCAGTGCGGCGGAGACGATATTTTCTTCAGTGATGTCTTCCACACTCTATTCATGCGCGATTCGCCCTTCATATAGCACCAGCACACGTTCTGCCATCCCGACTAGCTCGCTTATTTCGGTA
>JBBSQD010000014.1:0-49216 GCA_038258185.1 Aggregatilineales bacterium
GAAGCACAGCGCGCGCATCATGACCTGACGGGTAAGCTGGAAACGCTGACACTGGAATATCAACCGAGTTTTGCCCCCACCGCTGAAGGGGACGGTCAACTGTCGTTTAATGCGCTGGGGCTGGATTTGCATCGTGAACTCAGCGCTGACCAGATCGCGCCGCAGTTTGCCGATCAGCTTAAGACCGAACAAAAAGAGTCTTTCCAGCGAGGGGTGACTCTCAGTGGCCCGCATCGTGATGAACTGCGCTTGAATATCAACCGACGGGATGCTGGTCTGTATGGCAGCCGCGGTCAGGCACGGACGGCGGTGATGGCGCTGAAACTGGCCGAGTTAAGCTGGATGCAGGAGCATATTGGCGAAACCCCTGTCTTTTTGCTGGACGAAGTGATCGCGGAATTGGACTCGAGTCGCCGTGCCTATCTGCTGGGTCGCCTCAGTGGTGATGCTCAGACCCTGATGACGACCACCGAACTGGATATTTTCACAGAGGATTTTCTCAAACGCAGCGCTCTCTTACAGGTTACGGATGGGCAGATCAGCTCCACAGAAAAATTATAAATGCCTGAATATGAACAAATAATTTTGTTTAGCGACAGAAGGAAATTGAATGATTACCCAACACACAATTTTTGAGACCGCACTTTATAGCTCTGCGACCTATGATAATCCCTTCTGGGATATTGATGTGCAGGTTCAGTTTATTGCACCCTCAGGTCAGCAGCAGACGATTGATGCTTACTGGGATGGTGGGGATAGCTGGCGAGTGCGCTTCAGCCCGGGCGAAGTCGGCACCTGGGAATGGATTACAACCTGCTCTGATGCGGGGAATAACGGTTTGCATCATCAGGAGGGCAAGTTTGAATGCGGTGCCTATGAGGGCGAAAATCCTCTTTATCAGCATGGCCCGCTTAAAATTTCTGCTGATGAGCATTCTTTCAGCTATGCCGATGACACGCCGTTTTTCTGGCTGGCAGATACTGCCTGGAATGGCGTCTTACGAGCGACTGCTGCGGACTGGGAGCATTATCTGGATGTGCGCAGTCAGCAGGGCTTTACCGCTATTCAGTTTGTCAGCGCGCATTGGCGCGGTCTGACGCGCGATGATCTGGGAGAAGTGGCTTTTGTGGGTGAAGATCGGATTACGCTGAATATCCCCTTTTTCCACCGGCTCGACCCAAAAGTCGCGGCCATTAACCGACACGGCATGATTGCTTCGCCCATCATGTTATGGACTTTAACCCAAACTGACCCCGGCCAGATACTGAGCGAAGCCGCTGCGATTCGCTTCTGCCGGTATCTGCAGGCCCGTTGGGGCGCCTATCAGGTGGTGTGGATGGTGGGTGGAGATGGTTGCTACGAAAAAGATGATACTGTTCAGCGCTGGCAGCGGATTGGTCAGGCTGTTTTTGGAGATCGGCATGACCGGCTGGTGACGATGCACCCCTGTGGTCAGACCTGGGTCAAACCCAATTTTGGCGGGGAAGCGTGGTTTGACTTTGTCGGTTATCAGAGTGGGCATGGGGATAGTGATGGCGAACTGAACTGGCTTGTAAAGGGGCCACCTGCCGAGGACTGGTCAAGCGAACCCGTCATGCCCGTCATCAATCTGGAACCCAACTACGAGACGCATCCGTCATATCACACCAAGACTATTTTTGGAGACTATGAAGTGCGCCGCGCTTCTTACTGGAGCCTGCTGGTGTCGCCGCCTGCCGGGGTGACTTTCGGCCATAATGCTATATGGGTGTGGCCAGATCAACCGGAACCGGCGGAAAATCACGCCAATATTGGGGTGGTACAGCCGTGGTCAACGGCGCTGGCAACACCCGGCGTCCAGAGCATGAGTTACCTGGCGCAGTTTTTCGAGAAGCTGCCTTGGACGCAGTTGCGGCCTGCCACTGATGTACTGGTCGCGCAACCCGGTGACGAAAACCCGCACAAATTTGTGGCGGTGGCCCAAACCACCGACCATAAGCTGACGGTCATCTATTTTCCGCGGGGGGTGACAGCCACGATCGTGACAGAAAAAATCGGCACAGCCACCCACGCTAGCTGGTTTAATCCACGCGCAGGCGAATGGGTAGAAACAGACCTGACGACCACCCCGGAACAGACACTGGTTCCGCCGGATGATGAGGACTGGTTAATTGTCATTGGCTGATCTGACGGTTAAATCATGATGATGACGCATTTCTGCAAACAATCTATCGGATGGCCCACATGAATGTAATGACTTTTGATGGTCAGGAATTGAGTGACGCATCAACGGATAAGCTGGACGAATTATTGGCTTCAGACCAGAATATCGTCTGGATTGATATTCAGCATCCTGATATGGAGGCCATTAAGCTGTTGCAAAAGCGACTGAATTTTCACCCGCTGGCAGTGGAGGATACTTACAATCAGCACCAGCGCCCTAAAGTCGAGGAATATGAAGACCATCTGTTTATCATTCTCAACCGCATGGTGAAGCTGGCAGATGATTATGAATTTCATGAGCTGGATATTTTTCTGGGTCAGAATTACATCGTCACAGTGCATTCCGAATGTGCTTCGCTGATCAATCAGGTGCAGGAGCGCATCGTACATAAGAGTATCTTTAAACACCTGTCCTCTGAATTTATTTTTTACGTGATTGTTGATACGATTGTCGACGGCTATTTCCCGATCCTCGGTGAAATTGACGAAACAGTGGAAGAATTGAGTGAACGCATTCTGGTACAGGCCGACCAGGCCATGCTGGCGCAGATATTTCGGCTGCGCCGCACCCTGAATGAAATCTGGCGGGTGGTGGGCTCTCAACGGGATATGTTTAATATTCTGACACGCCGGGAGCATGATCTGCTGGTGCATCATGACATGCTGGAATATTACCTGCGCGATGTATATGATCATCTGTTAAGAATCAGCGATATGAGCATGTTACTGCGCGATAATCTGAATAACCTGATTGATCTGTATGTGTCGTCGAATGCCAACCGGCTGAACATTGTCGTGAACCGTTTAACCGTGATCACGATTATCATCGGTGTGCTGACGGTCATCAGTGGTTTTTATGGCATGAATTTTGCGCATTCTTTTCCACCCTTTGACTCGCTTTGGGGTGTGCCATTCGCCTTGGGCTTAATGTTAGTGCTTTCAGCGACGGTTTTAGTGATTTTCAAGCGAATGAAATTGTATTGATGGACTGAGGAAGTATGCGTCGTTATTTACGTTGGATTGTTCTGATTATTGTGATTGTGCTGTTTCTGGGGGGAGCAGGTTTTGTGGTTTGGGCCAACAGCGCTCCTACGCCGATGCCTGTTGCCGAAGCGGCAATGCAGTCGGACGCAGAGGTTGAAGTCTCGACTGAGAACTGGCTGGTGTTTCAACCGGAAGATGTTGAGCCGACTACGGGATACATTTTTTATCCCGGAGGGCGCGTGACAGGGGAGTCGTATGCGCCTTATGCCCATGAGATTGCCGACGCGGATTATCTGGTTGTGATTGTGCCGATGCCGCTCAATCTGGCGGTTTTTGGTATCGAACGGGCAAGTGATGTCATCAGTGCCTATCCACAGATTGAACACTGGGTGATTGGCGGACATTCTTTGGGCGGGTCAATGGCGGCGCGCTATGCCTTCGACCATCCCGATCAGATTGACGGATTGGTTCTGCTGGCTTCCTATCCTGAAGCGGATCGTGATTTCTCGAATCGTGATATTGCAGCCGCCTCTATTTACGGTTCGTTGGATGGTTTGGCGACTATCGATCAGGTTGAAGGCACGCGCGATCTGTTCCCGGTTGACGTGAATTTCATCGAAATCGAAGGTGGCAATCACGCCCAGTTTGGCTGGTATGGGGCACAAGCTGGCGATAATGAGGCGACGATCAGCCGCGAAGAGCAGCAGCAGCAGACCGTTGTCGGCACACTCGGCGTGCTCGAAGCCGTCTCTCAAGCAGAAGTGGAATAGGTTCGGTATTTGTCTGCTGATTTGAATCCAAAGCCACCGCTGTGGGTGCGTGTCATCAACGCCTTGTCCGCCCTCTATGCACTTGGCGTGGTGATCTATTTACTGCTGCGTCTCATTGTGCGTGATGGCTGGTGGTGGCTGGCGTTTCTCCATAACTTTACGCCTTACTATTTTGCGCCTGTCTTGCTTCTACTGCCGATGGCTCTGTTGCTGCGCCAGCGTGTGATGTTTTTGCGTCTGTTACCGCTGCTGGTCATCGGCCTGATTTTGTATGGCCCCTATTGGCTGCCCCGTCCGCAGCCAGTGACCGCCGACAGCTCAACTTTTAAAATGGTCACCTTCAATGTGCTGCCAGATCTGCGTCCGATGGATGCTATAGCAGACTGGCTACGGACTGAAGACGCGGATCTGGTGTTGTTGCAGGAATTGCCGACCGCACCTGCCACCGAATTACGCGCGGCGCTGAAAGATGATTATGCCTTTAGCGATGACAATTTGCTGGGGACGACGCAGTTATCCCTTTCCCAGCATGAAATTCTGTCTGCGGAGGAAATCGACCTGGGGACATGGTGGATTCGTCGGCTGGTTTTGAACATCAATGATCGCGAACTGGCGGTTTACAATGTCCATATGCCATTACCGACCCGTGCCGCACCTGCCAGCCTGGAAGAATATAATGCGAATGGTATGCTGCCTTTGCTCATGCAGTATGATGAAACCCGCCGCAATATGCTGATTCGCGCTTTGCTGACCCGCTTGCAAGACGAGACGCTGCCCTACATCGTGGCAGGAGATTTCAACACCAGTGATAATGCAGTTATCTATGCCGAAATGACAGCGGTGATGGGCGACTCCTTTCGGGAAGTAGCTATAGGCTTTGGCGCGACTTTCCCGGCGGATGTGGGCGAGGAGGGCATTCCCGATTTTATCCCGCCATTGCTGCGCATTGATTATGTCTGGCACAGTCCACAACTGGTGCCTGTGAATGCTGCGACTGGGCCACATCTCGGCTCAGACCATCTGCCGCTGATTGTGAATCTGGCATGGCAGGTGAATTAGTTTGAAGCATCTTTTGACTGTTTAATCCTTGGATAACAAACTCCCTATGGAAAAATCAACGCGCCTTCACCTGCTTCAGCGCCAGATCACGCGTCTGGATAACCGGATTATGCAACTTCAAGCGCTGAATGAGCGTTATGTTCAATGGCGATTTGGCCTGTTTGCTGTGCTGTCGGTGCTGGTTTTTCTGGCATTTTCTCAATTGAATAACACGGCGGGTTATCTCGCATTTGCGTTGAGTGTGATTGTGTTTAATGGGGTGGCTTACTATCATCGCCGTGTCAAAACCAGTATGCAACGTCACAGGGTGTGGAAGCAGATCAAGCAGGAGCATGTTTCCCGTATTCAGTTGGATTGGCGAGACATGCCATCATCGGAGTCGATTGCCCCGGCGGGACATCCCTTCGCGCTGGATTTAGACCTGGTTGGAGAACGCTCTGTTCACCGTCTGCTGGACACGGCCATCTCGCATGAGGGCAGTCAACGGCTGTTAGGCTGGTTACTCCAGACCGAGCCGCAGACAGTAACCATTGATGCGCGGCACAAGCTGGTCAAAGAGTTGATCCCGCTGACGATTTTCCGTGACAAGCTCATTCTGAGTGGTTATCAGGCCAGCGGGGCAGTACGCCAGATTAATGCCAGTTCGCTGTTAAACTGGCTTGAGCATCATGCCAGTGGTGGTCCGACACTGTTTGATATGTTTATCCTCGGCGCATTATCGGCTATCAACATCATTTTGCTGGTACTGAGTACGGCGCAAATCATCCCTGCTTACTGGATGTTTACCATGCTGATCTATATCGCTTACAGCCTGTTCCGCAGCCGTGGGCTGGGTGATGTGTTTGGGCAGGCCATGTCCCTGCGCGATATGATCGAAAACCTGAATGCCATTTTTCGCTATCTGGAAAATTATCACTACAGGGCAAAACCGGCTTTACGCCAGCTTTGCCAGCCATTTCTGAATACGCAACGCCGACCATCCTCGCAATTACGGCGGATTGGCTGGGTGGTGACAGGTGCCAGCATACGCGGGAATCCGATTCTGTGGTTCACCCTGAATATACTTGTCCCCTGGGATTATGCTTTTGCCTATTTATTCGAGCGCAGAAAACAGGAACTGGCGCAGCTTTTGCCGCAATGGCTGGATGTGTGGTTTGAACTGGAAGCGGTCTCGTCACTGGCGAATTTCGCTTATCTGAACCCCGATTACACGTTTCCCGTGATTGATGAGCAGGTCGTTTTCCGGGGTGAGCAGTTGGGTCATCCACTGATCGCCCATACCGAAAAGGTGTGTAATGACTTCACGCTGTCCGAACTGGGGGAGGTGGTGATTATCACCGGCTCCAATATGGCGGGGAAAAGTTCTTTTTTGCGGACATTGGGTGTGAATTTATGTCTGGCGTATGCGGGTGCACCGGTTAATGCGGCGCATTTACAGGTGGGCCTGTTTCGCGTGTTTACCTGTATCAAAGTCAGCGACTCGGTGACGGATGGTTTCTCGTATTTTTATGCTGAGGTGCGGCGCTTAAAAGCCTTACTGGATGCCCTTGATCAACCCCATACGTATCCGCTGTTTTTCCTGATTGATGAAATATTCAAAGGCACTAATAATCGCGAACGCATTATCGGCAGCACGGCTTATATCCGTTCACTGGCTGGTCGCAATTGTGTCGGCGCGGTTTCGACCCATGATCTGGAATTGGTGAAACTAGCTGATCTCTATCCTCAGGTGACCAACTTCCATTTCCGCGAAGAGGTTATTGATGGGCGCATGGCCTTTGATTATATGCTTCGCACTGGCCCATGCCCTACAACCAACGCTTTAAAAATTATGGAAATCGAGGGTTTGCCTGTGGATGTTTTGTAATATCTACCTAACAAAATTTATTCAGCATTTCGCCAGAAATTGCTGAGTTTTATAAATCACGCCATTTATTCGGTTTAAATGACCAAAATCATTCTTAAAAACTGATAAATTCCTCTGTGTGTTTTTCACAATAAACTTGTGCATATACTCGCTAATCAAATACTCATCTTTTCATATATTGTCCTAAAAGTACATAAACCCAGCTAAATATCAGGCTTTTAATAGGTTTTTTGTCACTATTCACTAAAACATAACCCATAAACTTCATAACATGTTTACGTGAAAGCCCGGGGATTGCAGTTGTACACTTCTGCCATCTATCAACAACAAAACCGGGAGGATCACCTGCAATGAAGTTAACTCACTCACGACTCTGGCAACGTCTTTTGGCTGTAGCCATTGGTATGATCTTTTTGATGGCCTTTACTTATGTGGGTTTCGCGCAAGACGATACCACGGCGGACGAGGCCTCAGCCGTTGAGGAGGTTGTTGCTGACGAAGCAGAAGTAGCACCATTAACCGCGGAAGATGTTCAGGCCAATCTCGATACCACCTGGGTATTGATTGCTGGCTTCCTGGTCTTCTTCATGCAAGCAGGCTTTGCGATGGTTGAAGGTGGTTTCATTGGCGCAAAAGGCGCGGTCAATTCCATGGCTGAAAATTTCATGGATGCCGCTCTCACGGGCATCATCTTCTTTATCGTTGGTTACGGCATTGCCTTCGCCAACTCTGATGCCAACGCATTCTTCAGTTTCCCGGTTCTCGCCCTTGGGGGGATCGACGGGACAGGTGCTGGGGATGGCATTACTTTTGCCAGCTTCTTCTTCCAGTTCGCCTTTGCTGGTGCTGCAGGTACGATTGCAACCGGTGCTATGGCCGAACGTACCGACTACCGCGGTAAGCTGCTCTATACCGCCATCATCGCGCTCATCATCTACCCGCTGGTCGTTTTCTGGACCTGGGGCGGTGGCTGGCTGGCAGACCTCGGCTTCCTCGACTTCGCAGGTAGTACAGTGGTGCATCAGACCGGCGGTATTATCGCTCTCATTGGTGCCATCTTCGTTGGGCCGCGTGTCGGACGTGTTTTCGGCAGCCCGCCCCCTGCTTCTAACCTGATGCTGGCAACCCTGGGTACTTTCATCCTGTGGTTCGGTTGGTACGGTTTCAATGTTGGTTCCACACTGGCCGCTTCCGATACAAATGCACTGGGCTTAGTCGCTATTAACACCACTCTGGCAGCCTGTGCCAGTACCTTAAGCGCTCTGACTTTTGCCTACTTTACAAAAGGCGGCAAATGGGATCTGAGCTTCATTCTGAATGGCTCGCTGGCTGGTCTGGTTGGTATCACCGCTGGTTGTGCCTTTGTTTCACCGATTGCTTCACTCATTATCGGACTCACTGCCGGTGTGGTTGTAGTGGTTGTGGTCGGTATCGTTGAATCCGCCAAGATTGATGATGCAGTCGGTGCCTTCGCGGTACATGGTGCCTGCGGCATGATGGGCTCCCTGGCGATCGGTTTCTGGGGTTTACCCGCACTGACCGGTGGTGTCGCCGGGCTGTTTACCGGTGGCGGACTTGACCTGTTGATTACTCAGGTAATTGGCGTTGCTGCGGTAGCAATTTGGGCTACTGTCGCCAGCGTGATTATGTTCGGGGCAGTCAAAGCAGTGGGTATCCTGCGGATGCCTGCGGCAGCAGACCTTGTGGGTATCGATGTGTACGAACACGGTGCCACCGTTATGCCTGATCTGTTCCCTATGCCGGGTGAAGGTGTTGTCACTGGGACGGATGGTCGTTCCAGTGCTCCTGCAGTGGGTGACTGACCCTACACAACTTTAGAACAACCTGGATATAACAATAACAATAAGCCCCTTCTCTAAGAGAAGGGGCTTCACGGTAGAGGAGGTATAGGCGATAAGACGATGTTAATGAATGATCTGTGCGATAGCCGTGTGTAAGACGGTTATAGAAACAAATTCTCATCATGTGTATTTTTGCTCTTTAGAGCAGAGGATCTTTCAAGATGAAACGCACGAGACACAATCGGTTTTGGCAACGCATTTTTATTCTTGCTGTTGCTTCGCTAGTTCTGGTCATTTTTGGCACGACTGTCACCGCGCAGGATGCCACTGAAGTTGTTGCTGCCGGGCCTGACTTTCAGGTACAGATCGACTCAACATGGGTACTCATTACGGGTTTCCTGGTCTTCTTTATGCAGGCAGGTTTCGCACTTCTGGAAGCCGGTCTTATTCGCCAGACAGGTGTGGTTAATGCCTTGCTGGAAAACTTCATGGATGCGGGCCTGACCGGGCTGGTCTTCTGGGCAGTCGGCTACGGAATCGCATTTGGCGTGGATAACGGAAGTGGCCTTTTCGGCACATCGAATTTCTTCCTCAGTGATGCTATCACCTTTGCAAATGGTACGGCCATTTTCAATGGTGATGGTCTCAGTATGTTTACGCTGTTCTTCTTCCAATTCGCCTTTGCGGCTACCGCCAGCACCATTGCGACTGGTGCGATGGCTGAACGTACCGACTTTATTGGCGATATCGTTTACAGTACCTTAATCGCGATCTTTATTTATCCGGTGGTTGTCCATTGGGTATGGGGTGGCGGTTGGCTGGCACAACGTGGTTTCCTGGATTTCGCCGGTAGTACCGTTGTTCACAGTGTGGGTGGTATCATCGCCCTCATCGGTGCGATCATGCTTGGGCCACGTGTAGGACGTGTTTTTGGCAAACCGACCAAGCCGCATAACCTGGCCCTGGCAACGATTGGCACGATGATTCTGTGGTTCGGCTGGTACGGTTTCAATCCCGGTTCGACTCTCGGCATGAGCAATCATGGCCTGACCGCACTGGTGACGGTGAATACGACACTGGCCGCCGCTGCGGGAACAATGTCTGCGATGTTCTTCATGTTCTTCCGTACCGGTAAATGGGATCTTAGCGCCACCTTAAACGGTTCGCTGGCGGGTCTGGTCGGCATTACCGCTGGCTGTGCTTTTGTCGCGCCCTGGGCTGCAGTTGTTATCGGCATGATCGGTGGCGTACTGGTGCTGCTGGTGGTGGATGTCCTTGAATCTCTGAAAATTGATGATCCAGTCGGCGCATTCGCTGTACACGGTGTCTGCGGTGTGATGGGTACTCTGGCGATTGGTTTTCTCGGTCAGCCAGAACTCGGCGCCAACGGCCTGCTGCTGGGTGGTGGTGCGGATCAGTTAGTGACGCAGTTTATCGGTGTCATTGGTGTGGCTTCCTGGGTGAGCGTGACTGGTGTTGCGATGTTCTTCGCGCTGAAGGTCGTTAATCGCCTGCGTGTCAACTCCCGTGCAGATGTCATCGGTATCGATGTCTTCGAACATGGCATGACCGTGTGGCCCGATATTCTGCCGGTTGAAGACGAAGTGTTGGCTGGCGATAGCAGCCGCTCCAGCGCTCCGGCGGTGGGTGACTAAGTTTCTTCAAATCTGCTTGATTTGCGCAACGGAGGACAGTCTTTGTCCTCCGTTTTTGATTCAGAAATTTGCACAAATTAATAACTCAAACTAAATTAGAATTAATCAATGAAATTCATCTTAATAAAAATTTTGTGAATCACCATACTCGCGGAAGGTCTTGATAATGCTTTTTCACAGACGACGATTAATAAAATTATCTATTCTGGCTATCGCAGCGGGCATTCTGGCTTTGTCTGGTTCCTTCTCGCATGCTCAGGATGCGCCAACCGATTCAAGCATCTTTGAATCGATTAACCGTGTCCAGATATCGGTCGATACCAGCTGGGTATTACTGACCGGCTTCCTCGTGTTTTTCATGCAGGCGGGTTTCGCCATGCTGGAGTCTGGTTTTGTGCGGCAGACCGGCGCTGTCAATGCCCTGACGGAAAATCTTTTCGATGCCGGTATTACCGCCCTGATCTTCTGGGCAGTGGGGTTTGGTGTCGCCTTCGGGGCAGATAACGGCAGCGGCCTGTTTGGGACAGATAATTTTTTTCTCAGCGGCGCGATCACCTTCAGCGGGGGTGAGGTGATCTACGCTGGGGATCGATTAAATACGCTCACGTTATTTTTCTTTCAATTTGCGTTTGCAGCCACAGCCAGCACCATTGCGACTGGCGCAATGGCTGAACGCACGGATTTTCTGGGCGATATCATTTACAGCGGCCTGTCAGCCAGCCTTGTTTATCCGATTGTCGTGCACTGGATCTGGGGCGGCGGCTGGTTATTCACGCGTGGATTTCTCGATTTTGCGGGTAGCACTGTTGTGCATACTGTAGGCGGTGTGATGGCACTCGTTGGTGCTTATATGCTGGGGCCACGCGTAGGCCGTGTATTTGGGCAACCGCCTCCCGGCCACAATCTCGGAATGGCAACGCTGGGCGGTATGATTCTATGGTTTGGCTGGTACGGGTTTAATACTGGCTCGACTTTTGGAACGGGTGATACTGGCCTGATGGGGCTGGTCGCGGTCAATACCACGCTGTCTGCGGCAGGTGGAATGGTAGTCGCTGTCCTGTTTGTTTATGCGCGCAAATCTTACTGGGATTTAGGATTTACAATTAATGGTTCTCTGGCTGGATTGGTGGCGATCACGGCGGGTTGTGCGTTTGTCTCCCCATCCTCAGCCGTGTTAATCGGACTGGTTGCAGGGATTATCGTGGTACTGGCCTGTGATCTGGTGGAATCTCTCAAAATTGATGATCCAGTTAATGCCTTTGCGGTGCACGGTGCCTGCGGCATTTTTGGCACACTGGCATTGGGGCTTTTCGCTCAACCGGAATTAACCAGTGGGTCAGGCGGTTTGCTGATGGGGGGCGGTATGGACTTGCTGATTATTCAGGCTACTGGCGTAATCAGCGTGATTATTTTCGTGGTGATCGCCAGTGTGATTATGTTCGGCCTGCTGCGTTCCATTGGGCGCTTGCGTTATGCTGGCGAAGCCGAGGATTTAACCGTTGATGCGGCTGAACATCAGGCCTCTATCTGGCCGGATGTATGGGATGAAACCGAACATCCGGATGCAGACCCCGGCAGGACAATGGTTCAGTGAAAGCTGGAAAAGTCCGTCCGATTGCATTGGTGATCTTCCGCTCCGAAGATCAGATTTTTGTGACGGAATATTTTGATACGGTTAAGCAGCAGGTCTTTTATCGTCCATTGGGCGGTAAGATCGAATTTGGCGAACAGGCCAGCGAAACGGTGGTTCGTGAAGTCGATGAGGAAATCGGGCAGGCTATTTCCGTGACGCGATCATTGGGTGTGCTGGAAAGTCTGTTTAGCTTTAATGGTCAAAAAGGCCATGAAATCATCTTGTTGTTTGAAGGCACATTTGCCGATCCGCAAATGTATGCGGTCGATACGATGAAGGGGGTTGAAGGTTCGCGCAAGATGTTTACGGTCAAATGGCTGCCACTGGAATTTTTCCGGCAGGGGAAATCGCCGCTGTATCCTGAAGGGTTGATCGAATTATTAGACAGCCAGTAGAGATACATAATCGTATCTCTACCGCTGAAATTGCTACTTATTCCTCAACCGTAATGGTGGATATATCCACACCATCGCGCAGCACTTTACGATATTCAATGAAATTGTGATACACAACCATGCCCGCCTGTTGGTAAAGGCGAGTCGCCCCGGTCAGGCTGCTGGCATCGACACCCAGCATGACTGACTTTTGCCCTCGCTTCCAGAATTCCCCAAAGGAATGAAGCAGCAGCGCCCGTGCCAGACCTTTGCGCCGCCAGGGACGGCGTACCCCCAACGTTCCTACAAAACCCACATTTGGGTCATTCCCCTCTTTCGGCCAGCAGAAATTAACCCCGGCAATTTCATCACCATCCATCGCCAGAAACCACAAGGATGCATCAAAATCCTCTTCATTATCCATATGATGTTTCCAGCGTTTCATGACTTCTTCAATCGGCAGCTCGATATGCCCCCAGTGATCTTTGAAAGAATCCTCTTTGGCGATAAGCGCCCGATCATCATCATCTGGCCGGGTTAATGTTTTAACGTGGATGCCATCGGGCCATTCTGGCGCAGGCGGTGCTTCCTGCATATCAATGCGCATCTTATAGAAGTTGTGGCTGGGCTCCATCCCCAGATTACGAAACAACTCCTGAGATGCTTCATGCGTATCGACAATCCCGCTTTCCATGACCACCAGGGCGTTTTCTGGTGCGCGCTCAATGGCTTGCCGCGCACGCGCCTCGGCCCATTCCATCATGCGGGTGCCGATGCCAAGTCCTTCGTAGTCGGGATGGACTCGCGCCCACACCCATACTGAGACGGGCACCGGTGAATTATCATGCACTTCAACATAACCAATGACTTTTCCCTCAGGGGTCAAGACCAGACGTGTGGATTCTTCGAGGTTAAAACCGGGGGCTGTCCATTCGGCCAGGGTTTCGGAAACGTTACCTTCTTCCATACCCAGATAGGTCATCGACCAGATATTCGCCAGCTCAATGAATGCATCCATGTCATCCAGTGTGACAGGGCGGATGATAAAATTTTCCTGAGTTGCAACAGACATAGCAAAACCTTTCCCCAAAAATCATCACAAGAAATCATAAAGGATCATAATGGTTCAATCATATTCAGTTTACGAGATTTTGTCCAGAGTTTAGTAATTGCCAGCTACCCAGTTATACATCAGCACACCACCTGCAATAGCGACATTCAGCGAGTCGGCCTTGCCATGAATGGGCAAAAACGTCCACTCCTGAATATATGCAGCGGTATCGTCGGATAAGCCGCGTGCTTCATTGCCTAAAACCAGCGCAACTGCCCCGCTCCAATCGGTTTGTGTCCAGGCTTGACCGCGATGTGCGTCGGCACCCACAGGCCGGATATGATGAGACTCCAGCCAGTGAAACAGGCTGGCGACATCATATATGGAAACGACTGGGATGTTAAACAGTGATCCCATGCTAGCGCGAACCGTTTTGGGGTCAAACGGATCGGTGGCGGGGGTAATCATAATCACGCCGCTGGCACCGACTGCATCAGCCGTGCGCAGCAAAGTCCCAAAATTACCGGGGTCCTGTAATCTATCCAGCACCAGAAACAAGCCCTGGGTGGGTAACGTATTCAATAAATGCTCTTGTGGCGTAAATGTTGCCACAATCCCCTGTGGATTTTCGCGCTCTGAAAGTGCACGCAGCACATCGGCTGAGGTGGATAGCAGCGATGCCCCGGCCTGTTCAAAGCGCGACAGTAACACGGTTGCTGTTGTGCCGGTCATCAGCGGCTCACTGTAAAATACTTCGACGGGTTGCCAGCCACCATCCAGGGCCATGTGCAGAAGTTGCAGACCTTCCACCAGAAAACGGTTCTGCTGCTGGCGGTGTTTTCGCTGATTGAGTTTTCGTGCTTCGACCACGCGCGGATTGCGCGTACTGGTAATTATCGGGTTGTCCATGTAAAGTTATCGACCTGTTTGTGGCAAAAATGCCTGTTCTCGTTATCATTGTAGCGGATCAATACTTCATTCAAAAAACTTTTCAACCAGAAACTATTTTATGAGCGCCACCGAAAGCCAAACTACAATTACCCCTGCTCGCCAGCCGATCAATTTGCCGTGGATAAATGGTTTTGCTGTTCGCCTGCTGGTGATGGTGATTCTGCTGGCCGCACTGATGTCCGCTTCCGGCGTGAATATTGGCGCAATCGGGCAAGGCTTGGCCTTATCGCTGGTGGGTGTTGGCGTTTATATGTCCTTCCGCGTTTTGAATTTCCCTGATTTGAGTGTGGATGGCTCTTTTCCCATTGGTGGCGCGGTTGCTGCCAGCCTCATCGCGGCGGGTGGCTTGGCGGAATGGACGCTGCCGGTGGCTTTTGCTGCGGGGGCGTTAACTGGTTTATGCACCGCTTTAATCCACGTGCTGTTCAAAATCGAGGGATTGCTGGCCAGCATTATCGTGATGACCGGCGCTTATACCATCACGCTGCGCATTATGGGAACCAGCAACATTCCACTGCTCAATTCACGGACGATTCTCACACCGTATGAAGACCCCGTGCGGACTTTTCTGGTCGATAATTTTGGCGATGAACTGCGCCGCCAATCCAACAGTCTCGTTGAAATTTTTGTGTTTCTGATCGTGGTTGGTTTGGTGTTGCTGCTGCTCAATTGGTTCCTGCATACCGAGGTGGGTCTGACCATACGCGCGGCAGGTAAGAACAGCCAGATGGTACGCGCTGTCGGGGTCGATCACCGCCTGATGATTATCATCGGGCTGATGATCTCTAATGGATTGGCCGGGTTGGCGGGTGCGCTGTCCGTGCAGCAGTTGGGTTTTGCGGATGCGCAGATGGGCGTGGGCATGATTGTTCGCGGGCTGGCGGCGGTGATGATCGGTGAAGTGCTTCTGCGTCCGCGCACGATTGGGCAGGCGATTCTCTCAGCAGCGTTGGGTATGGTTGTGTTCGAGATTTCCCGCGCGTGGGTATTTGCCGCGCTTTATCTGGATGCTAAAGACATCCGGCTGATGAGTGCGCTGGTGGTGCTGGCCGCGCTGGCAGCACCCAATCTCATCCAGCGCTGGCGCACCTGGCGGCGCAAACGCAATCTGGCGGTGCAGGATGCTTAAGCTGGACAATGTGTGTGTGACCTTCAACGCAGGCACACCGTCTGAAGTCCGTGCGCTGCGGGGTGTTTCGCTGGATGTGAAGAAGCGCGATTTTGTGACGATTATCGGTGCGAATGGCGCGGGTAAAAGTACGCTGTTTAATGTGGTTGCTGGCACCACCAGTCCGGAGCGTGGCCGCTTGTGGCTGCGTGACCAGAATATCACCGACTGGCCGGAACATCGTCGCTCCACACATATTGGCCGCGTCTTTCAAAACCCGGCATTAGGCACTTGCCCCGGCTTGACCGTGCTGGAAAATCTGGCATTGGCAGCGCGGCGCGGCAAACGGCGTGGCTTGCGTGCGGCTGTGCATCGCGAAGATCGTGATCGCTTTTATGAACAACTGCGAACGATGGGCTTAGGGCTGGAAAATCGCCTGGATGCTGATGTGGCGCTGTTGAGCGGTGGACAGCGGCAGGCTGTTACCCTGATGATGGCGACTTTTACCGAGCCCGAACTGCTGCTGCTGGATGAGCATACTGCCGCCTTAGACCCGAATGCCGCCGCACAGGTGATTGATCTCACGGTGCAGGTGGCGGAGGAACATCATCTGTCAGTAATTATGATCACCCACAGCATGCATCAGGCGTGTAAAGTCGGTGATCGGGTGCTGATGATGAATCGCGGCAATATCCTGTTTGAAGTCAGCGGCAGCGAACGCGAAAATCTCACGGTGGATGAACTGGTGGGACGCTTCCACGCCTTGCGCACAGAGGATGTGCTGACAGATCGGACGATGCTCGAATAACTCAGGTTTTTACACACACGCGGATTAACCGCCTGTGGCGAAATGATGAAAACTTTTGTATTTTAAGGAGAAATTATGTCACGTAAAATTTTATGGATGCTGGTTCTTGTATTTGTGGTAATGGCCTTCAGTTTGCCAGCCGCCGCCCAGGATGAAGATGTGCCTGTCATTGGTTTTATGCAACTGGTGTCGCACCCGGCGCTGGATGCTGGCCGTGATGGCGCGGTCGCTGTCCTCAATGAAGCGGGTTATGTTGATGGCGAAACCGCGCGTTTTATCTTCGCCAATGCTGAAGGCGATATCCCCACATTGTCCACCATTACTCAGAGCTTTCTGGATGAAGGTGTTGACATTATTATCGCCACCAGCACACCCGCTTTGCAGGCCGCTTACAGTGTGACCCAGGATCTGGAAGAACCGCTGATTATCTTCAATGTGGTCACCAGCCCATTTGCCGCTGGCGTGGGGCAGGCTTCCTGTATTCATCCCGCATGGGTGATCGGGTCGCAGGCGCTGGCGCCTTATGCCGACACCGTGCCGCTGCTTAAGGAAATTGCACCTGACGCGGAGACAGTCGGTTATATCTACAATTCAGCCGAGGCCAATTCTGTCGCCAGCACTGAAATTGTGCTGCCGATGATCGAAGAGCTGGGCATGACCGTCGAGATTCAGAATGTCGCCAACTCATCAGAAGTTGGTACGGCTGCTGAAGCGTTGGCTTCACGCGGGGTCGATGTTTTCTTTGTCGCGACAGATAGCGCAGTCGTGGGGGGTTTAGAGGGGCTGATCTCTGTCGCCAATGAGAACGGCATCCCGATTGTAGCCAGTGACCCCAGCAGCGCGATTCGTGGCGCGGCTGTGGCGCAGGGTCTGGATTACACGCAGGAAGGCCGTGACGCTGGCCGTCTGGCCGTGGCTTATCTGGCAGGTGAGCTTGATCCGGCCATGACCGCTTACAGCCGCCAGACCAATAATCTGCTGGCTGTGAATATGGATGTGGCTGAAGAACAGGGCGCAACCATTTCTGATGATCTGCTGGCGCGTGCCGGAATCGTGGTTCAGGATGGCGAAACCACGATGGCTGAAATGGCCGAAATGGACGAAGATGCCATGATGGAAGCCGATGTGGCATTCTTAGAGGGCCTGGCGTGTACCGAAGATCTGATCGCTGAGCAGCAGGCAGAGCTGGACGCTGCCGCCAGCGAATAAGACTTACAACCGCGTAAACTGAATACGATTACTCATTCCGCGATCAGGCAAACGCCCAAGCGCGGAATGATTTTTTTAGAGCTAAATGCTGCCTACCTTCTCCCTGCCCATTTGGCCTATTGGCTTTATATTCATCCGGCTCATGACCCCGATTGGGTTTTCTCCTAAACTTACATTTAGGATTAAGTTAAGGAGTTAACCATGGCAATTAAGTCATTAGACGAATTGTTAGTTCACGAAATGCAAGATATTTATGATGCCGAGCATCAGCTTACCGAGGCGCTGCCGGAGATGGCAAAAGCGGCCTCTTCATCTGACCTGCAAAAAGCATTTAAGTCTCACCTTGAGCAAACACGCAATCATATCCAACGGCTGGAAGAAGCCTTTGAAATGATTGATGCCAAGGCCAAGCGGGAAAAATGTCTGGCGATGCAGGGGCTGGTCAAAGAAGGCAGCAAGATGATTGAAGAAGAAGCACCGGCACCTGTGAAAGACGCTGGCCTGATTGCTGCTGCCCAGCGCGTCGAGCATTACGAGATGGCCGGTTACGGTACACTGCGCACCTATGCTTATCTGCTGGGTCATCAGGACGTGGCGCGCTTATTCCAGCAAACGCTGGATGAAGAAGAAACCACTGATAAGCAGTTAACGGAACTCGCCAATAACATCAACATCAAGGCGATGAGCTAAAACGGCACTGATTTTGAGTGTGATTCACAGAAGGCCGGGATTAATCCCGGCCTTTTTGTTACCTGGGCATATCCCCGAACATTTTGCTGTTACTTGCCTGTAGACCGTCCTTAGAGTTAATATAGATCGCAACAGAGTTTAAGTGAGGCTTTCATAATGGTCAGTGTATTTATCAGCCATGCGACACAGAACGATGGCGTTGCCAACCAGATTTATGAGGTCTTAACTGCGGCTGGCATCCGCTGCTGGTTAGATAATGTGGATGTAAACCCGGAAACGGATTGGTTAATTCAGGTCGAGAGCGCGGTTAAAGAATCGTCACATGGCCTGTTTCTGTTATCACCTGCGGCTGTCAGATCACCCGCAGCGATGGATGAGTATCACAAGCTGCTTTTAGCAGATAAGCCGCTGTATGTCGCGCTGGTGGAGCCTTTGACAGAGCGTGAGCTTCCTTACTATCTGCGCGACGTATCTTATTGTGACCTGACTGAGGATTTTGATATGGGGATGAATTGCCTGATTCGCATCCTCCAAAATGGTGATACAGTTGAAGGTGGGTCACAGACCGCATCACGTGAAGAGGAATCGCGCGATATCACGATTACCCTGAAAGCCAATTTGCGTGATCTTGATACGGATAAATTCGTGAATTTGATTACACGTCTGGTTGACGTGGGCATTAAGGATATTAAGGTGATTAATGTTACAGCAGGATAAGATCCACATTCAGCTCACGATCACCCGTGGGCATCAGGCGGAACTTGTCACAATTATTGAGCAGCACCCGGATTTGTTCTCAGAAGTGGAGATTATTGATCATTCTCCTCCGTTTCCCGGCAAAAGCATTTTCATCAATTATCGGCGCAGTGATAGCGAAGATGTCTGCGGACGCATTTATGATCGACTAGTGGCTGAGTTTGACGAGGGCTCGGTCTTTAAGGATATAGAAGACATTCTGCCGGGAGTTGATTTCCGGCAGGCATTAGAGCGTGAAGTCTCCTCTACCGATGTCATGCTGGTGATTATCGGCCAATCTTGGTCGAACCGCGTCAATAAAGCGCGCTTGTTTGAAACTGATGATTTTGTGCGTTTTGAAATCGAGACAGCACTCAAACGCGGCATACCCGTCATCCCACTGCTGGTACAGCGCCGCACCACATTGCCCCAGCGCCGCCAACTGCCGGAGGGGATTAAGGATCTGGTCTATCGTAATGCGCGTGAAATTCGCCCTGACCCTGATTTTCATCGCGACATGGATCGGCTCATTCAGGGTATCTACGAACTTTTCCGCAAAAATGGTGACTCGTCCAATGACACACCCTCTCTTACTCCCTGACAAACTCGTGCTGGATTCAGGCATTCTGGTGCTATAATAATTTAACCTTCATTCGATAAATTTATTCTGGAGACGAGCTATGGTAGACACAGTGAGCCCCACAACAGGTGTGAGCTTTCAGTTGACAGAAGAGCAGCAGATGCTCCAGCGGATGGCGCGGGAGTTTACCACCAAAGAGATCATCCCTGTTGCGGCAGAATATGATGAACACTGTATTTTCCCCAATGAAATTTTTAGCAAAGCCTTTGATCTGGGCATCGTTAATATGAATATTCCGGCAGAATATGGCGGGGTAGGCGCGACGGTATTTGAGGAATGCCTGGTGGCTGAAGAACTGGGTTATGGCTGTACCGGCATCAGCACCAGTATCAGCACCAATAACCTGGGCGCACTTCCGATTATCTTAGCGGGTTCAGAGGAGCAGAAAGCCTACTGGCTGGGCAAGCGCCTGATGGATCAGCAGCAGTTTGTCTCCTATGGTGTGACCGAAGCCGCGGCAGGTTCCAATGTCGTGGGTATCGAAACACGGGCGGACAAGAAAAATGGCGCTTATATTATCAATGGCTCCAAGACCTTTATCACCAACGCCAGCCATGCCGACTTTTTCACCGTTTTCGCCAAGACTGACCCTGCTGCGGGCCACAAAGGGATGTCATGCTTTGTGATTGAACGCGATATGCCCGGTGTCAGTGTCGGCAGAAAGTTTGATAAACTGGGACAGCGTGCCTCAGACACGGCGGAAATCGTGTTTGAAAATGTCGAAGTTCCCGCAGAGCATCTGATCGGCAAAGAAGGGCAGGGTTTTTATCTGGCTATGGGTGTGTTCGATCACAGTCGTCCGGGTGTGGCTGCTGGAGCCGTAGGCTTGCAACGGCGCGCACTGGAAGAATCGGTCAAGTATGCGAAAGAGCGCCAGGCTTTTGGCGTGCCGATCTTTCAGCATCAGGCGATTGGTCATAAGATTGCCGACATGGCGATCAACTATGAAGCCTCACGTCTGCTGGTGTGGCAGGCTGCGTGGCAGGTCGATGCTGGCATTGCCAACCCGAAAGTACCAGCCTATGCCAAAGCATTTGCCGCTGATATGGCAACCAAAGCCGCGGTGGATGCGGTACAGGTATTTGGCGGTTACGGTTTTATGAAAGAATACCCGGTGGAGAAGCTGCTGCGTGATGTGAAGATTTTCCAGATTTACGAAGGCACCAGCGAAATCCAGCGCAATATTATTGTTCGCGAATTATTCCGTTAAAATCTTCACTTATAGATCTGGAACAGCCTCTTTGGTGAGGCTGTTTTCATGTGATCAGGGTTAAGCTGATGGTACTGGTTCTCTATGAATAAATTTCACGAGTTGCAGTATTGTTATAGTATTGATGAGTTTAAGGGAAGACAACTATGTCAATGGATGAGCAAGAGAAACATCCAAAAAGTGAACCGGAACAAAAAACACGGCACTTAGACCATGTGTATGAAGAAGCCAGCCAGATGCCTGTGCGGGCGACAGGCCCGCTGGATACAATGCTGCCGTGGGTGATTGAGTTTCGCATTGTGGGAACAGCCTCAACCATTCAGACACGGGTGGGTGAGTTTATGACTATTGGCCGCAGCGACCCTGAGCGTGGCGTAGAGCCCGATGTCAACCTGACACCTTATGGTGGGCACGTTATGGGAGTTTCCCGTCAGCATGCGCTGATTCATGCGGATGAGGATCGGATTACTATTCGTGATCTCGATAGCTCGAATGGCACGCGCCTGAATGGCTACACTTTAAAACCGCACGAGGACTATCGGTTACGCCACGGTGATGAATTGACCATCGGCCAGCTTAATCTCCAGGTGTTGTTCGCGGTGGTGCCACTGGTTCGCGATAGTCAGTCCAAAGAACCCGATACCATTATCCCCAAGCTGGGGCATGGGCAGCACATTCTGATCGTCGAAGATGATGCGGATGTCGCATCGGTGTTTGGCATGATTTTAGAACATGCTGGATTTCGCATCACCATCATGAGCAGCGCGATTGCCGCGATGGGCTTTATCAGCCAGAAAATGCCAGACGCGCTGGTGCTGGATCTGATGCTGCCGGATATGGATGGGATGTCACTGGCCCGTTACGTTCGTAAGCTGGAAGCCGTTGATGGGGGGCATACCCCGGTTGTTGTGGTTTCAGGGGCGACAGGTGGTTACCAGATGAACGAAGCGCTGAAGGCTGGCGCAGATATTTTCCTGGGAAAACCAGTGGGCGTAGACGAATTGGTGAACGCTTTTGCCTCTCTCCTGCCCCAAATGGTGTAAATCGCTTAAGTAAACACCACCTCTCCCTATTTGAATCTCACAAATTAGTCGGTAAATGGCATCGTGTTCCCTTGACACACTGGGGTCACGATGCTATCATGGCCGAACCTTAATTCGGCAAACAACCTCGCCTAGAGGCAATGATTTGTCGCGTACAACCGAACGAGTGTGGCTGAAAGCGTTTCGTGCATCGGAATAGCTCGTCACCAGAGTAAGGAAGATAAGGGCGTTCTTGTTCATTAGATCGCCTTTTTGCATGCCAGACGCTAGTATTGGAGAATTTTATGCCAACAATCAATCAGTTGGTGCGCAAAGGTCGCAAAGATAAAAAGACCAAGACCAAAGCCCCGGCGCTGCAATTTACGCTGAATGCCTACTCGCAGAAGCGTACTCGCCGGCGCAAGGGAGCACCACAAAAACGTGGCGTATGCACGCAGGTCAAAACCATGACCCCCAAGAAGCCGAATTCGGCCTTGCGGAAAGTTGCGCGTGTTCGTCTGTCGAACGGTATCGAGGTGACAGCTTACATCCCCGGTGAAGGCCACGGCCTGCAGGAACACAGTGTTGTGCTCGTGCGTGGTGGTCGTGTGAAGGATCTGCCGGGTGTCCGCTATCATATCGTGCGCGGTACATTAGATGCCGATGGTGTTAAGAACCGTGAACAGGGCCGCAGCAAGTACGGCACGAAACGTCCGAGACCGGGCGCACCTGCCACTACTGGCAAGAAAAAGTAAGGGTCAGCGAGGTTAATATTTATGCCTAGAAGAAATCGTCCCCCGAAGCGGCAGGTCCCTGCCGATAAGAGATACGACAGTGTGCATGTGACGATGTTTATCAATCGGATGATGCACGGGGGTAAAAGAAGTATTGCCCAGGCGATTATGTATGACGCGTTTAATTCAATTGAAGAACGTCTCAAACGTGATCCATTGGAAGTCTTTGAACAAGCATTACGCAATGTTCAACCCACTGTGGAAGTAAAGCCGAAGCGTGTGGGTGGTTCTACCTATCAGGTTCCGATGGAAGTCCCAAGTGAGCGTTCAGTTTCATTAGCGATGCGCTGGCTGCTGGAAAATTCCCGTGGTCGCGGTGGTCGCAATATGTCGGAGAAGTTGGCCGCAGAGTTGATGGACGCAGCCAATGGTCAGGGTAATTCGATTAAAAAGAAAGACGATACGCATCGCATGGCTGAGGCTAACCGGGCGTTCGCTCATTTCCGCTAGTACTGGCCGATAGGCTTATAAACAAGAGAGTAACAAGTAACCAGAGTATGGCGAAAAAAGCTGAAAACAGTCTTGATCTAACAAAAGTACGGAATATCGGCATCATTGCTCATATTGATGCGGGTAAGACGACCACCACCGAGCGTGTGCTGTACTATACCGGTATGGTGCATAAGATTGGTGAGGTACATGATGGCGCTGCGACCACTGACTATATGGAGCAGGAGCGCGAGCGCGGTATCACCATTACCTCAGCTGCTGTAACTGCGAGTTGGAATGGTTACCATATTAATGTCATCGACACCCCCGGTCACGTGGACTTTACGGTTGAAGTACAACGTAGTCTGCGCGTGCTGGATGGCGGTGTGGTGGTTTTTGATGGCGTGGCAGGTGTGGAGCCTCAGTCTGAAACTGTCTGGCGCCAGGCTAACCAGTATCACGTGCCTCGTATGTGCTTTGTAAACAAAATGGATCGTACCGGCGCGAATTTCCAGCGCTGTGTCGATATGGTTGTGGAACGCCTGGCAGGTAACCCTGTCCCGATCCAGATGCCTTATGGTGAAGGTGACGAGTTCAACGGCATCATTGATCTGATGACGATGGAACTGGTGACTTATGGCGACGATATGGGTACCTCGATCGAGCGGCATCCGATTCCGGAAAGCCATCGTGAACAGGCCGAAACCCGCCGTCAGGAGATGATTGAAAAGATTGTCGAAAGTGATGACTATCTGACTGAGAAATATCTCATGGAAGAAGAAATCACGGACGAGGATTTGTTAGGTGCCCTGCGTGCCGCAACCATCGCTAACAAAATTCAGCCCGTGCTGTGCGGTTCTGCTCTGAAGAACAAAGGTGTTCAGATGATGCTGGATCGTGTGGTGGACTTACTGCCGTCACCGCTGGATGTCCCGCCGGTCCGGGGTATGAACCCCAAGACCGGGGAAGAACTTTTCCGTGCTCCATCCGATGATGAACCCACGGCTGCGCTGGTTTTCAAGATTATCACCGATCCGTATGTGGGTCGTCTGGCATTCTTCCGTGTCTATTCCGGTGTGGTTAGAGCCGGTACGATGATGCAGAACACTACCAAAGGCAATCGTGAACGTATCGGTCGTATTGTCCGTATGTTCGCTGATACCCGCGAAGATATTGAAGAAGTTCATGCTGGCGATA
Organism: Aggregatilineales bacterium; assembly: GCA_038258185.1. GTDB lineage: Bacteria > Chloroflexota > Anaerolineae > Aggregatilineales > Phototrophicaceae > JAIOHN01. Next base: position 24,191 of record JBBSQD010000014.1, read on the forward strand.
TCGCAGCTATCCTGGGTCTGAAAGATACATTCACCGGGGATACCCTGTCCGATGAGGATCATCAGATCCTTCTGGAGCAGATCACCTTCCCTGAGCCGGTTATCGAAGTGGCGATTGAACCCAACACTAAGAGTGACCAGGATAAAATGGGTATTGCTCTGCGTCGCCTGGCTGAAGAAGACCCGACCTTTAAGGTTGAGGTGGACGACAAGCTGGGTCAGACCAAGATTCGTGGTATGGGCGAGCTGCATCTTGAAGTGCTGGTTGATCGTATGATGCGTGAATTTGGTGTGCAGGCGACTGTTGGTCGTCCGCGTGTCGCTTATCGCGAAACCATTACCAAATCCGTTCGTATCGATACCACTTTCAAGCGCCAGACAGGTGGTTCGGGTCAGTTTGCGCGTGTCGTGATCGAATTCGAGCCGCTGGCCGATGACGAACTCGAACTCTCAAAAGAGGGCCTCGTATTTGTCGATGGCACCAAAGGTGGCAGCGTCCCGCGTGAGTTTATCCGCCCAACCGAAAACGGTGTGCGTGAAGCTATGCAGGGTGGTGTACTGGCGGGTTATCCGGTAGTCGGTGTGAAAGCTATCCTTGTAGACGGCGCGTCCCATGATGTTGACTCCAGTGAAATGGCGTTCAAGATTGCGGGTTCGATGTGTCTGAAGGAAGGCGTGCAGAAGGGTAAGCCTGTTCTGCTGGAGCCGACGATGAATGTTGAAGTCACCGCTCCTGATGACTATACCGGTTCGGTTGTGGGCGATCTTTCCTCACGACGTGGTCTGATCTCCGGTATGGAACAGCGTGGCGTGGGACTTAGCTCAATCCGGGCAAATGTCCCGCTGGGCGAGATGTTCGGTTATGCGACTAACCTGCGTAACCTGACACAGGGTCGTGGTAATTTCACGATGGAGTTTGAGAAGTATGCAGTTGCACCGCAGTCGATCGTTGATGAAGTGATCAAGAGCGGTCGTTAAACGATCTTGGGTTCTTGCAGCGATCCTGCGCTGCTGGTTCTAATGTTTGAGTAATCAAGAGGATTGATTCACAATGGGAAAAGGTAAATTCGATCGTAGCAAGCCGCATGTCAATATCGGCACCATTGGTCATGTTGATCATGGTAAAACCACGCTGACTGCAGCGATTACCAAGGTTCTGGGCCTGTACGGTCGTGCCCAGGCCATGAAATATGAAGATATTGACAATGCGCCAGAAGAAAAGGCGCGTGGTATCACCATTAACATTCGTCACGTGGAATATGAGACGGACAGCCGTCACTACGCCCACGTCGACTGCCCGGGTCACCGTGACTATATCAAGAATATGATCACCGGTGCTGCGCAGATGGACGGCGCGATCCTCGTGGTGAGCGCACCTGATGGCCCGATGCCGCAGACTCGTGAGCACGTTCTCCTGGCTCGCCAGGTGGAAGTGCCAGCAATGGTGATCTTCCTGAATAAGATTGACCAGCTGGACGACGAAGAACTGCTGGAACTGGTTGAGCTGGAACTTTCCGAACTGCTGGAAAGCTACAACTTCGCCGCTGACACCCCGATTATTCGCGGTTCGGCCCTGGCAGCTACTGAATCCAACAGCACTGATCCGACCTCACCAGAATATGCACCGATTCTCGCATTGATGCAGACGGTGGATGACTGGATCCCCACCCCGGTACGCGATATCGACAAGGCATTCCTGATGCCCGTCGAAGACGTGTTCTCGATCAAGGGTCGTGGTACCGTGGTGACGGGTCGTGTGGACCGTGGCCGGTTGACCAAGGGCGAAACCATTGAAATTATCGGCCTGCGTGATCAGGTTATGACCACGACGGTAACCGGTATCGAAATGTTCCATAAGGAACTGGACGCTGCCGAAGCTGGTGACAACGCTGGTATTCTGCTCCGTGGTACCACTCGTGAAGAAGTTGAGCGTGGTATGGTTCTGGCTAAGCCCAAGAGCATCACCCCGCACAAGAAATTCCTGAGCGAAGTGTACGTGCTGCGCAAGGACGAGGGTGGCCGCCATAAGGCGTTCTTCCCCGGTTACCGCCCGCAGTTCTACATCCGTACCATGGATGTGACCGGTACCATTACCCTGCCTGAAGGCGTGGAAATGGTTATGCCCGGTGACAACGTGAACCTGGAAGTCGAACTGATTATGCCGGTAGCGTTGGAAAAAGGCTCGAAGTTCGCCATCCGTGAAGGTGGTTTGACTGTGGGTGCAGGCGTTATTACCGAGATTATCGAATAATACGCTCGCACAACTTTGATAGTGCATGATGAGATGCCGGGAGGCGGTTTTGCTCCCGGCATCTCCTACGATAGTAAAAGGCACTTCGCCTTTTTACAGAGGAAATCGTATGGTTGTTAAAAGCAAAATTCGCATCCGGCTCAAAGCTTATGACCATCGCGTCCTCGATCAGTTCGCACAGCGGATTGTCGAGTCAGCGGAGCGCACCGGTGCACGTGTAGTAGGGCCGGTTCCGTTGCCGACTCGGCTGGAACGTTTTACAGTGCGGCGCTCACCGTTTATCGATAAGACTTCTCAGGAACATTTTGAGATTCGTACCCATAAACGCCTGATCGATGTGCTGGACCCGGATAGCAAGACGATTGATACGCTGATGCGCCTGAATGGCCCGGCTGGCGTAGATATTGAGATCAAGATTTAAAAATTGCGTAAGCGGGTGAAATAATCCGCCGCTGCGTGTAGAGATGTGGGGTTGCGTATCGTGAAGCGCGATTTGCGCGCAAGCATTCCCTCTGGAGGCAATTTATGAAGGGTATCATTGGCAAGAAAGTGGGCATGACCCAGGTCTTTGATGACAAGGGTAATGTGATCCCTGTGACCGTGATCGAGGCTGGCCCCTGTTTTGTAACACAGGTGCGCACCGCCGACCGTGATGGTTACACTGCGGTACAGATCGGCTTTGGCGAAACCAAGCCAAGACGCCTGTCGCAGGGTCAGTTGGGGCATTTACGCCGCAACAACCTGCCTGCTTTGCGTTATTTGCGGGAATTCCGCGTCCCCAGCAATGGACTGGATGTGGAAGAAGGCACTCAAATTAAGGCGGATGTTTTCACGCAGGGCGAACGTGTCGATGTGATCGGTACCAGTAAAGGGCGTGGTTTCGCCGGTACCATTAAACGTCATCATTTTCATCGCCAGCCGAAGACACACGGTCAGTCAGACCGTGAACGTGCGCCTGGCTCGGTGGGTGCGGGTTCTACCCCGGGGCGCACAATTAAAGGGCTGCGGATGAGTGGCCGGATGGGTAACGACCGGGTCACCACTGAAAACCTGGAAGTGGTCATCGTTGATGCAGAACGCAACCTGATTGCCGTGCGGGGCTCTGTCCCGGGCGCAAGGGGTGGCATTGTGCTAATCAAACCGGCACGTGTCCGCCGTCGATAATCGTTCGGCGCAGCGCGACATGATGAGGCGAGAAGGAGTTATTCGCCATGCAAGTTCCTGTTATGGATATAAATGGCAAGCAGGTCGAGACAATCGATTTGCCAGCCGACATTTTTGAAGTTGAAATCAACACGGGTTTGATGCATCAGGCATATGTTCGCCAGATGGCAAATGCCCGTTTAGGCACACACAATACGCTGGATCGCAGTGAGATTAACCTGACGAAAGCGAAATGGTACCGCCAAAAAGGTACTGGTCGCGCCCGTCATGGTGCCCAGAGTGCGCCTATTTTTGTGGGTGGTGGTGTGGCTCATGGCCCGCATCCCCGTAAATACACCAAGTCAATGCCGAAGAAGATGCGCCGTGAGGCAATTCGCTCGGCACTGAGCGCCCTGCTGCGCGACGAGCAACTGGTTTTCGTGCAGGGACTGAGCATGGATACGCCGAAAACAAAAGAAATGCGCGGCATCCTGAATCAGCTCGTTGGTGAAGATAAGAAAGCTCTGGTTTTGTTGGGCGACCGGAATGATAACGTGCAGCGGAGTGTCAATAACCTGGCAAATGCCAAGACACTGCGTGCCAGCTACCTGAATATCCGTGATTTGCTAAAATATGACAAAGTCGTGGTGCCGATGGATGCTCTGGATGTTATCAAAAGTATTTGGGGACGGGAGAATTAAACATGCCTGATCTGCACATTTACGATGTCATCCGCCGCCCATTGATTACTGAGAAGTCAAGTATTCAGGCAGATGACCTCAACCAGTACGTGTTCGAAGTAGCATCCAACGCCAATAAGATCCAGATCAAAGAAGCTGTTGAAGTCATCTTTGATGTGACGGTCAACAAGGTCAATACAATGGTGATGCCCGCCAAGCGTGGACGTCGTGGCCGTAACTGGTTCATGCGCTCCAAGCAGTGGAAAAAAGCTGTTGTGACCCTGGCTGAGGGTGATGAGATCGAGTTGTTTAACCCGTAGTTGAGGTAAAAATCACATGCCGGTAAAAGTTTACAAGCCCACCTCGGCTGGCCGCCGGGATATGACGGGCCATAGTTTTGAAGAAATCACCCGGTCACGCCCGGAACGTTCATTAACTGAACCTCTGCGTAAAAAAGGTGGCCGTAATAATACGGGTCGTATTAGCGTGCGGCATCGTGGTGGTGGACATAAGCGGCGTTACCGTATTATCGACTTTAAGCGTAACAAGTTTGATGTAACGGCTGAAGTGGTGTCGATTGAATATGACCCGAATCGGTCAGCACGTATCGCTCTGCTGCAATATGCTGATGGCGAGAAACGCTACATCATCGCCCCGCTGGGCCTGCGGGTTGGCGATACCGTCGGTAATGGTGACACAAACACCAACCTCCGTGTTGGTGATGCAGTGCCGATCAAGGATATTCCGGTTGGTACGCAGATTCACAATATCGAGCTTTTGCCCGGTAAGGGTGGACAACTGGCCCGCGCGGCTGGCGTCTCTGCCCAACTGGTGGCGAAAGAGGGCACCTATGCCCAGGTGCGTCTGCCTAGTGGTGAAGTTCGTTTGATCCATGAGCGCTGTATGGCGACCATTGGTCAGGTGGGTAACACCGATCATGGCAATGTCAAGCTGGGTAAAGCTGGTCGCAGACGCTGGATGGGCTGGCGACCAACTGTACGTGGTAGCGCGATGGACCCTGCCAGTCACCCTCACGGTGGTGGTGAAGGTCGTACCGGTATTGGTATGGCAGCGCCGAAAACCCCCTGGGGTAAGCCAGCGCTGGGCAAACGCACCCGCGTCAATCGTCGCACCGACCGCTTCATCATTCGGCGGCGCGGAAAACGACGATAGAAGATGGCGCTGGGTTAGGGGTGCTGAGTGCTTTAAGCTCACTTAGCACTCGGTACTCAGAACTCAGGACTAAAGAGGGAATAAAGTATGTCGCGTTCATTAAAGAAGGGGCCTTTCATAGACCCCAAGCTGCTCAAAAAAGTTGAGAAGCTGAATGAAGATAGTAAAAAGGTGATGATCCGCACCTGGAGCCGGGCAAGCACAGTCTTCCCGCAGATGGTCGGGCACACTATCGCCATTCATGATGGTCGTCGCCATGTGCCAATCTACATCACCGAAAACATGGTGGGGCACAAGCTAGGCGAGTTTGCACCAACACGCACGTATCGCGGCCACCTGGTTGAGAAGAAGAAAAGATAGGAGGTTGCGTCGTGGAAGTTAATGCAAAAACCAAACACATTTCAATCTCCGCGCAAAAGCTGCGTCTTGTCTGTGACAAGGTTCGCGGTATGGGGGCAGACCAGGCACTGACCGTGCTGAAGTTTATGCCTCAAAAGGGTGCGGATATTGTCGGCAAAACCATGGCTTCGGCAGTGGCTAACGCGGAAAATAATTTCGATTTGCTCCGCGATGACCTGTATGTTGCCCAGATTTATGCCGATCAGGGTCCCTCCCTCAAGCGGATGAAAGCCGGGGCGCGTGGCCGTTATAAACCACGTGTTAGACGGACTTCACATCTAACTATCGTCCTGGCTGAGCGAGGAGAATAATTCATGGGTCGTAAGGTTCATCCGATTGGCTTTCGGTTAAAAGTCAACCGTGACTGGGATGCTCGCTGGTATGCAGAGGGCCACCGTTACACGGAATTATTACAGGAAGATTTCGCTATCCGCCGCTTCGTCAAGCGCGAAGGCGCACGTGCCGGAGTTTCACGGATAGAAATTGAGCGTTATCCGAATCAGGTCCTGGTCAATGTTCACACCTCACGTCCCGGCATTGTGATCGGTCGTAAGGGTGAAGCAGTGAAGCAACTGCGCACTGACCTGGAAAAACTGACTGGCGGCAAGAAAGTTCGTGTCGAAGTCACCGAGATTGAAAAGCCTGATCTGGACTCAACCTTAGTGGCAGAGAATATCGCGGGTCAGCTCGAACGTCGTATCGGCCACAGCCGCGCGATCAAACGTGCGATTGGCCAGGCCATGCGTCAGGGCGCACTCGGTATCCGTATCGAATGCAGCGGTCGCCTGGGTGGTTCGGACATGGCTCGGCGCGAATGGCAGAGCGAGGGACGTATCCCCCGCAATACACTTCGTGCAGATGTAGACTATGGTACTGCTGAGGCGCTGACTACGTTTGGCCGCATCGGCATTAAGGTATGGATCTACAAGGGCGAAATCCTGCGTATGGAACTGCCGAATATCGAGCCGGTGGCCGAGAACTTTAATAGTTAACGCGCCGGTTGTGAGGAGTACGAAGATATGTTAATGCCGAAACGTGTAAAGTGGCGTAAGCAAAACCGTGGCCGTATGAAGGGTAAAGCCTCACGCGGTGCGGAAGTGCAGTTTGGTGATTTCGGCCTGCAAGCGACGGAACCTGTGTGGCTGACCAGCCGCCAGATCGAAGCAGCACGGCGTACAATGGTTCGTTACATCAAGCGCCGCGGTAAAGTGTGGATCCGTGTATTCCCGGACAAGCCAGTGACCCAGAAAGCTGCCGAAACCCGTATGGGTAAAGGTAAGGGGTCGGTGGAAAAATGGGTCGCGGTCATTAAGCCGGGTCGTGTATTGTTTGAGATGAGTGGTATTACCGAAGAAGAGGCACGCGAGGCGTTGCGCCTGGCGGGGTATAAGCTCCCGTGCAAGACGCGTTTTGTTAAGCGGATTGACCCAATCTCCGGCCAGGAGGTGAACTAATGGATGTTCGTGAAATGCGTGATTTGACGGATGAAGCGGTTCTGAATGAACTGGAAGACCTGAAAGAAGCGATGTTCCGTTTGCGCTTGCAGCAGTCTTCCGGCCAGATGGAAAATACCAATGTTCTGCGTAGTACCAAACAAGATATTGCGCGACTGAAGACAGTTTTGCGCGAGCGACAGTTGGCAGCGCAAGTGGCAGGTAAGGATAAGTAAGTATGGCTAACAAGCGTAAGCGGCTCGTCGGTCGCGTTGTCAGCGACAAAATGGAGAAGACGGTTGTGGTTGCTATTGATATCAGCAAAATACACCGTATTTATAAGAAGGTTGTGCGCACCACCAAAAAAGTGTATGCGCATGATGAAAGCAATACCATCCCGGTTGGGGCAATGGTACGTGTGGTGGAAAGCAAGCCTTACAGCAAGTTGAAACGCTGGGTTGTAGAAGAAGTCATTGACAAAACTGACCGCATTCTGGAGCCCATCGCCGGTGAGGTTGACCTGGACACCCCTGAAGCTGAGGAGGGACAGGAATGATTCAAACAGAGTCCCGCCTGACTATCGCCGATAATACCGGCGCTCGTGAAATTCTGGTGATTCGTGTTCTGGGTGGCTCGCGCCGCCGTTACGGTCGTGTTGGCGATATTGTGGTTGGTGCTGTGAAATCAGCAAACAGCGATGGCAATATCAAGAAAAGTGAAGTGGTACGTGCGGTCATCGTGCGCACTGCGAAAGAATATCGCCGCGCTGATGGCTCTTACATCAAATTTGATGATAACGCCGCTGTTATCCTGGCTGAAGACCTGACGAACCCCCGTGGAACGCGCGTCTTTGGGCCGGTGGCACGTGAACTGCGTGATAAGGGCTTTATGAAGATCGTATCGCTCGCACCGGAAACCCTGTAAGTGGTGGAGTAGAGTATCATGCAGCGAATTAAGAAGGGCGACACTGTTGAAGTGATCGCTGGAAAAGACATCGGTGATCGGGGTGAAGTCATCTCCGTTCATGTAAAAGATGACCGCGTCATTGTTGAGGGCGTGAATGTCCTCAAGAAACATCAGAAGGCACAGCAGGCTGGTCGCCAGCAGGTACAAGCGCAGATTATCGAATTTGAAGGGCCGATTCATCTTTCAAATGTGATGATCGTCTGCAAGACCTGCGATAAGCCGACCCGTGTGGGTTATCGTGTGCGTGAAGATGGATTCAAGACTCGTGTCTGCCGCAAATGTAATGCGGATATCGATTAAGCCGGAGCGAGGTAACGAAACATGGCAACACCAATTTTATTAAACCGCTACCGGGAAGAGATCGTCCCTCAGATGATGGACGAGTTCAAATATGACAATGTGATGCAGGTACCGCGTATCCTGAAGGTTGCGGTGAATATCGGCGTTGGTGAAGCAGTCGATAATCCCAAATCCCTGGATGGCGCAGTGGAAGATCTGCGGATTATTACCGGTCAACAACCGGTTGTGACCCGTGCACGCAAGAGCATTGCAGCTTTCAAGCTGCGTGAAGGCCGCGCAATCGGCGCGAAGGTCACTCTGCGTGGCGAACGTATGTGGGCACTGCTGGACCGCCTGATTAACATCGGCCTGCCGCGTGTCCGTGACTTTCGTGGTGTTTCACCAGATACATTCGATGGTCGTGGTAATTACACCATCGGTCTGCGTGAACAGTTAATCTTTCCGGAGATTCAGTACGACAAAATTGACAAGGTGCGCGGTATGGAGATGACAATCGTCACCACAGCGCAAACCGATGAGGAAGGCCGTCGTCTGCTGAAGCTGATGGGCATGCCTTTCCGAGATAATTAAAACAGGGAATTGAAATGGCGAAGAAATCAATGACCGCCCGCGAGGGCAGGCGGAAATATACGGTACAGGTTCGCAACCGCTGCCAGTTTGTAGACCCGAATTCCGGCAAAATTTGCGGGCGGCCACGTGGCTATATTCGCCGCTTCGGTTTATGCCGTATCCACTTCCGTGAATTGGCGCTGCAGGGCAAAATCCCCGGCGTTGTGAAATCAAGCTGGTAGGAGAGCGCATTCCATGACGAATGATCCAATTGCAGATATGCTAACCCGCATCCGCAATGCGCTGATGGCGGGATTGACTGAGGTAGAAATACCGAAGTCGACCATCAAGATTGATATTGCGCGCATCCTCAAGGATGAGGGTTATATCGAAGAATTTGCTGTCGGTGATCAAAAACCGATAGCCATGATTACAATCAAACTGAAGTATTTTGGCGCACGGCGTGAACGCCGTCCGGTCATCACCAAGCTGGAGCGCATCAGCAAGCCGGGGCGTCGTGTCTATCGCGCTTCGCGTGATCTGCCCCGTGTGATGAGTGGAATCGGTATTGCGATTGTGACTACACCGAAGGGTGTGATGACCGCGCAGCAGGCGCGCCGCCAACGTGTTGGTGGTGAAGTCCTGTGCTACGTCTGGTAAAGGAGCGTTTCAATGTCTCGTATCGGTAAGAAACCAATTGGTCTGCCCGACAAAGTCAGCGTGGCGCTCGATGGACAGGAAGTAGTCGTGAAAGGCCCCAGGGGGCAGTTGACACAATCCGTTCACCCCGATATGCGGGTGAAGCAGGAAGATGGTCAACTGGTAGTGGAACGTCCTACGGACGAACGCCGCCACCGTGCCCTGCATGGCCTGACTCGTGCGCTGGTTGCGAATATGGTTCAGGGTGTCTCTGAGGGTTTTCAGAAGACACTCGTAATCGAAGGCGTGGGTTACACAAGCGAACTGCGTGGGACTGACCTGGTGATGAAACTGGGTTATTCACACGAAATCGTGGTTAACCCGCCTGAGGGCATTTCCTTCGAGGTCGAAGATCGTGGACGTGTAATCCACATCAAAGGCATCGATAAACAAGTAGTCGGTCAGGTAGCGGCCAATGTGCGCGAACTGCGTCCCCCGGAGCCTTACAAGGGCAAGGGTGTGCGCTACTCTGATGAACGTGTGCGCCGTAAAGCGGGTAAGACAGGTAAGTAACGTTTACCCCTGGAACGACGTGTACACAATCTGGTCAGGTAAAAGGACTGTGAAAGGAGATTGCGGCTTGCTGATGCCCGTAAGTTAGGATGATCGAGGCCGTGAATGTTCGATGGATAGTAATAAGAAGAAATACTTAGCGCGTAAACAGCGCCAGCGTCGGGCACGCGCCAAAATCAGCGGTACACCGCAACGCCCGCGTCTCAATATTTATCGCAGCCTGACAAACGTTTATGCCCAGGTTATTGATGATATTGCTGGTAAGACAATTGCTGCAGCTTCCACTATTGATAAGGAAGTTGCGACTCAGTTAGACGGCAAGAGTAAGGTCGAAGCGGCTCGCCTGGTAGGTAAGATTGTGGCGGAACGCGCCAAATCTGCCGGGATTGAGAAAGTGGTCTTTGATCGCGGCGGTTATCGCTACCACGGTCGCGTGGCTGCTGTTGCTGAAGGCGCTCGTGAAGCCGGTTTAGAATTCTAAAGTTGGAGTAAACGATGAGTGAAAGACGACGGGAACGGCGCGACCGTGATGATGAGCGCGAAGAACTTGATGAGCGTGTAGTCAACATTACGCGTGTCGCTAAGGTAATCAGTGGTGGGCGGCGTTTCGCCTTCCGTACCGTGGTGATCGTGGGGGACAACAATGGTCGCGTGGGTGCAGGAATTGGCAAGGCGCGTGGCGTGCCCGATAGCATCCGTAAGGGTTCGGAACGTGCCCGCAAGAACATGAAGCGTGTAGCGCTGTCCGGCACGACGATCCCGCACGAAGTCACTGCTCGTTACGGCGGCGCGGTGGTGTTGCTTAAGCCAGCAGCTCCTGGTACGGGTGTTATTGCCGGTGGTGGTGTGCGTGCGGTGTTAGAGGCGGTTGGTGTGCGTGATATTCTCACCAAGAGCCAGGGCAGCGCGAATCTGCTCAACGTCACCATGGCGACGATTACCGCTTTGAATATGCTGCGCAGCTCAGAAGAAATGGCCGCAATGCGTGGTAAGAATATCAACGATGTTCGACCTTTCTGGGAACGCAGACCGGTAGAAGTACCGGCTCAGGCAGAGACAGGGAGCGAGAATAATGAGTGATAAAAGCCTGCGTATTACGCTGGTGAAGAGCACAATTGGTTATAAGAAAGACCAGAAAGATACCGCACTCTCATTAGGACTGCGGAAGCTCAATGCCAGCAGGATCCACAAAGATACACCAGTCATTCGCGGAATGGTTAACAAAATCCGCCATCTGGTGACAGTTGAAGAGGTGGAAGAGGCATGAAGTTAGAAGATCTGAAGCCCACTGAGGGCTCTAAAATCAAACGTACCCGTGTAGGTCGGGGTATCGCTGCTGGTAAGGGTAAAACCGCTGGTCGTGGTACAAAAGGTCAGGGTGCACGTTCTGGTGGTGGCAAAGGCCCCTATTTCGAGGGTGGTCAGCTGCCGTTGGTACGTCGTCTGCCGTTCAAGCGTGGTTTTACCAATATATTCCGTATTGAGTATCAGGAAGTCAATGTTGATCGCCTGAATGACCTCGATGCTGGCACAGTGGTCACGCCGGAACTGTTGGCCGAAATTGGCCTCGTGCGTGATGCGGATCGTCCGGTGGTTGTTCTGGGCAACGGTGAGTTGACCAAGAAGCTGACTATCCAGGCGCACCGCTTTACCAAGTCCGCACAGGAAAAAGTCGAATCTGCCGGCGGCAGCATTGAAAAGCTGGAATTAAAACTTACGGGCGCACACGCTACAGTGAAGCTGCTCCCCAAAGAACAACTTGCCAAAATCTATGGTAAATAGCACAGAGCCGGGTTTTTGCCCGGTTTCTTGTCTTTAGCTATAGTACCCGGCATTCACTTTAGTAAGAGGATTATCGTTTATGCAAACCCTTGACGCACTTAAAAACGCCTGGCGCTTGCACGACGTGCGTAATAAACTGCTGTTCACCGGTTTGATCCTGGTGATTTATCAGTTTGCTGCTCATGTGCCAGTGATTGGTGTGGATCGTGCCGCCCTGAGCGCCTTGATTGACTCGCAGGCTGGCGGATTAGTTGGTGTACTCAATCTGCTTTCTGGTGGGGCGGTTCAAAATTTTAGTGTTATTGCCATGGGCGTGTACCCCTACATTACCGCTTCGATTATCTTTCAGTTGCTGGTGCCGATTATTCCCAGCCTGGAAGCTATCCAGCGGGAGCCAGGCGGTCAGGAAAAAATCCAGCGCTATACCTACTATCTGGCGATACCAATGGCTATTCTTCAAGCTGTAGGGCAGATTGCGATTTTTACCAGTTTGTCGCCTAATGGTGCTCCCATTATCCCCGGCTTTGGTCAGGAACTCCTGCTGACCATCACCGTCATTACCACCATGACCGCTGGCACGATGTTTGCCATCTGGCTAGGGGATCTGATTACCGAACAGGGTATTGGTAATGGTCTGTCTATCATTATTTTCGCCGGTATCGTTGCCGGCGCGCCGAGAAATCTGGCGAATCTGCTTGGTACTTCTACCCAGCCCATTTATAATCTGATCTTGTTCGTGATCATTACGCTTGTCAGCGTGGTGGGCATTATCATCATTCAGGAAGGCGTTCGGCGCATTCCAGTGCAGTATGGCAAGCGCGTGCGTGGACGCAAGCAGTACGGTGGTGCCAGCAGCCATATCCCGCTGCGTGTAAATCCGGTAGGCATGATCCCGCTGATTTTCGCCCAGGCGATTACAGCTTTCCCGGCAATTATTGCCAACCTGTTTCCTGCTGGTGATTTTGGCACCTCGATTGTAAATACCTTTGGTAATCAGCAAGGCTTCGGTTATTGGGGCACATTCTTCCTGCTCACCTTTGGCTTTACTTTCTTCTATGCTGAAACGATGATCTCCAATCAGAATCTGGCGGAAAATCTTCAGCGACAGGGTGGCTTCATCCCCGGTATTCGCCCCGGTAAACGCACGCATGAGTATATCCTGCGCGTATCCCGGCGTATTACCCTGGTGGGTGCGTTATTCCTGGGATTGATCGCGATTGTGCCAGGTATTGTCGGCCTGTTGAATGGTATCCTTTTCCCAACAGAAATTATCACTGGCGCAGGCACACTGAATGCCGCCAGCGTACTGTCTGGCTCTGGCCTGATTATTGTTGTGGGTGTCGTAATCGACACGCTGCGTCAGCTTGAAGCACAGCTTGTCATGCGTAACTACGAAGGCTTCATGCGCTAATCCAGCCTCGACTACAGGGCGCAGCTTCCTGCGCCCTGCATACTTCACACAGGATTGCTTGATGGGTTTATATATTATCTTAATGGGCGTTCAGGGTGCCGGTAAAGGTGTTCAGGCGCAGTTTATTCGTAAACAATATGGTATCCCCCATATTTCAACGGGTGATTTGTTTCGTGCCATAAAAACACGCGAAGATGATCTTGCCCGTAAAATTCAGCAGATAATGGCTGCTGGCCAACTGGTTTCCGACGAAATCACCAACGAAATGTTGCAGGATCGTCTGGAACAACCGGACGCGAAAAATGGTGTTATCCTTGATGGTTATCCGCGTAATGCCGACCAGGCAAAATGGCTGGACGATTATCTGGCAAAGCGCGGTGAGTCTATCAATGCGGTGCTGGTATTCAAGCTGGAGCTCTATACCGCCTTCAAACGGGCATTTGGCCGGATTACTTCGAATGAAGACAAGGCCTATAATATTTATTCCGACAATGAAGCCATTGAATGGTCGTTTGAAGAACATCCCGAAAAAGCTTTCCCACCGCGCTTAAAAGCGCGTGAAAAAGCGACTGGTGCCGAATTGAAACGGCGTCCCGATGATGCCAATGCCGCGGCCATTATCGAGCGAATTGAAATTTATTTGAAGATGACGGCACCACTCATTCTGTACTATAAGAATGAAGGTTTATTGCACGAGGTTGACGCAATACAGTCGATTGAGGCGGTCAGCGCCGAGATCAAGACGATTATTGATAAGACCCTGTAAGAACTGATTTACAGGTTAAGGAAGCTGGAAAAGTTTTATGGCTGTTCACATTAAATCCTCTGATGAGATAAGCGTGATGCGCGAAGCGGGTCGCATTGTCGCGGTGGCTCATCAGGCGATGCGCGCGGCGGTTAAGCCCGGGGTGACCACGGCTGAGTTGGATAAACTGGCCGAGACGGTGCTGCGTGATCATAACGCAATCCCGGCTTTCCTGGGGTATCCCAAGCACAACTCACCGGATTATCCCGGTTCGATCTGCGCCTCGGTGAATGATGAACTGGTGCATGGTATTCCGGGGCCGCGCGTCCTTAATGAAGGCGATATCATCAGCATTGATATTGGCTCCGTTTATAAAGGATTTGTCGGTGACTCGGCCTGGACTTATGCGGTGGGCGAAATTTCCCCGGCGGTCCAGCGTCTGCTCGATGTGACTGAAGAGTCATTGTGGGTGGGCATCCGTGCATCCGTGCTGCCCAATGAAACGCGGGACGTGTCCAGCGCGATTCAGGGTTACATTGAACAGCATGGTTATGGGGTTGTCCGGGAGTATACCGGACACGGCGTGGGCCGTGATATGCATGAAGATCCACAGGTGCCGAACTGGTGGCCACGTAAGATTCGCCAGCGTGGGTGGGTCAGTTATGCATTACAACCGGGAATGACCTATGCGATTGAACCGATGGTTACGGCTGGAAGGCCTGACACGCGTGAACTGACCGACCAGTGGACAGTTGTGACCCGTGACCATTCATTATGCGCGCATTTTGAGCATACAATCGCAATTACAGACGGCGAACCGTTGATTTTAACACTCCCATGAGTAAATTAACGCTAGACAGTGCGGCCTCGGACTGATATAATTTTCTTTCCGTTAAGGACGCTTGAGAACTTAGAAAGCGAGAATAAGACATGCGCGTAGCAACGTCGGTTAAGAAACGCTGCCCAAAATGCCGCATCATTAAGCGGTATGGCAGAGTCATGGTTATTTGCGAGAACCCGAAGCACAAGCAGCGCCAGGGTTAGTCGAGCCGTTTTTCCTGGAGGAGTATAGCAGATGGCGCGTATCGAAGGGGTGGATTTACCCCGTGACAAACGAATTGAAATTGCGCTGACTTATATCTATGGTATTGGTCGGCCAACCAGCAGCAAGATCCTGGGTACAACCGGGGTTGATGCCACCATTCGGGTCCGTGACCTGACTGAGGCAGATTTACAACTGCTGCGTGACGAAATTTCGAAGTTAACCACCGAGGGTGATCTGCGCCGTGAAGTGCAGTTAAACGTTAAGCGCCTGCAGGAAATTGGTAGCTATCGGGGTATGCGTCATCGTCGTAAACTGCCTGCCCATGGGCAGCGTACCCGCACGAACGCCCGTACCTTGCGCGGTCCCAAGAAGACCGTTCCCGGTCGTGGCCGTCGGCGTGGCGCGTCGAAGAAGTAATTATCCCGGCGCGTTAATCACTCTGGCTGTCGGCCATCATCGCTGGCAGCTTTTGTTTGTATCATAACATTCAATGCGCCCTGTATTTGCAGGGCGCGTTTCCCATCAGAAACCAGTGAGAGAGGTTTTGCATGGCACGTCAAAAAAGGGGCGGTCGTCGTACCGCGAAAAAAGTTGTAAAAAATATACCTTACGGGCAGGCTCACATTTTTGCCACGTTTAATAATACGATTGTTTCTATGACGGATCAATCGGGGAATGTGGTGTCGTGGTCCAGTGCCGGCACGTCTGGTTTTAAAGGCAGCCGCAAAAGCACTCCTTATGCCGCCCGTATGGCTGCACAGACTGCTTCTGAGACCGCGCAGGGGCACGGTATGCAGGAAGTGGATGTGTTTGTAAAAGGGCCGGGGCCTGGCCGTGAAGCCGCGATTCGCGCTATTCAGGGCAGTGGACTTAAGGTGCGCTCTATTACCGATCAGACTCCCATCCCGCACAATGGTGTTCGCCCCCCCAAGAAACGCCGTGTATAGTTTTTCAGCACGTCAGGAGGATGTCGGTTTGGTTACCAATAACATGGTTTTGCCGCATAAAGTACAAAGTGATGCACCCTCTCGTAATTACGGGCGCTTCATCATTAGCCCACTCGAGAGTGGTTATGGTGTGACACTGGGTACGGCTTTGCGCCGTATTTTGTTGTCATCGTTACCGGGCGCGGCTGTGACAAGCATTCGTGTTTCGGACGTGCATCATGAATTCTCGGCTATCCCGCATGTCCGCGAAGATATGACTCAGCTCATTTTGCAGGTGAAGCAATTACGCCTGAATCTGTTCGATGTCGAGCAGGGTCGCCTTCGTCTGGAACATCGTGGTGAAGGCACGGTTACGGCTGCGGACATCATCTGCCCGCCTGAAGTGCAGATTATCAATACTGATCTGTATCTGTTTACTGTCGACTCGCCGGATGCTCATCTGGAGATCGAATTTGAAGTACGCGCAGGTCGCGGTTACAGCCCCGCAGAAGAACGCGGTCGGCTGCCTATTGGCGAACTGCCCATTGATGCTATTTTCAGCCCGATTCGCCGCGTCAACTTTGAAGTTGAGCGCGCTCGTGTGGGGCAGCGTACCAATTACGATAAGCTGATTATCGAAATCTGGACGGATGGAACGATTCGGCCAGAAGATGCCCTGAGTGAAGCAGCCAAGGTTCTGATGAAGCACTTGCAGGTGATTGCCGGTGTGGATGGCATTATCGAGCCGATTACTTACGTTGACCAGGAAGATCAGGCACCGGTTCCTAATAACCGCAACGGCTTATATGATAAGCCGATTGAAGAACTTGATCTGAGCGTGCGCGTGTTCAACTCGCTCAAGCGTACTGGTATTACGACCGTTGGTGATGTGCTGGACATGCTTGATCGTGGTCAGGATGCGATGCTGGCGATTCGCAACTTTGGTGAGAAATCGCTGGATGAGCTGGTTGAGAAGCTGCAAGCGAAGGGTTATATGCCCGACGAAGACGAACCTGAATTAGGTGGTGAGTAACAATGAGACATCGCATACAAGGCAAAAAGCTCGGTCGTAACTCCGGCCAGCGCAAAGCATTAAAGAAGAGTCTGTCTCTGGCATTGCTGGAGCATGAGCGTATCACGACAACCCAGGCCAAGGCCGCATTTGTGCGTGGTGATGTCGAGCGTTTGATTACGATTGCCAAGCGTGGTATCGCCCATGATGATCCGAACCGTGCGATTCATGCCCGTCGTATCGTCGCCAGCCGCTTGAACAATGACCGCGTTATCGTGGGCAAAGTGTTCGACAAACTGGCTCCCCGTTATGAAGGTCGCGCAGGTGGTTACACCCGTGTGATGAAACTGGGGCCGCGTAAGGGTGACAACGCCGAAATGGTTTTGCTGGAACTGGTTGACCGCGAAGAGGCCTAGTTCTGGTCACTGAGACTTCCCGTTACCGGGCAACACTGGCTTATGACGGGTCTGCCTATCAGGGCTTTCAACGTCAGGCTGTCGGGATACCCAGTATCCAGGCCAGCATCGAAAAAGCCATCACGAAGGTAACGGGACAGTCTGCGACTATCCTTGGAGCAGGGCGCACGGATACCGGCGTTCATGCCAGAGGACAGGTGATTGCCTTTGATATCGAATGGCGACATGGTGATGAAAGCCTTTTACGGGCGATCAACGCGAAACTGCCAGATGATATCGCGCTGCAGGACCTGACCTGCCAACCGGGGTTTCATCCCCGGTTTGATGCAAAGTCGAGGTTGTACAGTTACACGGTTATCCTGACCGATCAACGCCAGCCATTATTGCGGAATTATAGCTGGCGTATCTACGGGAAACTGGATATAGAGCCGATGAACTGGGGAGCAGGGCTGCTGGTAGGGTCGCATGATTTCGCCACCTTCGGCAATCCAACTCAGGGAGAAGTCACCATTCGGAGAGTTATTCGCTCAGGATGGGAAAGTTTCCCCGAAAGTTACGGCACACGGCTGGTTTTTAGCATCCACGGCAATGCCTTTTTACACCATATGGTACGCCGAATTGTCGGTATGCTGGTGGATCTGGGGCGTGGGCTGACCAGTAAAGATGAGTTTGAACGCGCTTTTCGGGCAGCCGATCTGGCGCAGTCCGGGACAATCGCCCCACCGCAGGGTCTGATCCTGGAAGCAGTTTTTTATGAAGGTTAATTTTGCATCTTGATTGGACAGTGAATGTCCATACAATAAGGTGTATTCAAAAGAGCGGGTTACTGAGACGCCCGCCGGAGGACTATCGTCATGTACAAAACTTATGTAACCAAAGCGAGCGACATTCACCAGGAATGGTGGATTGTAGACGCGAAGGGTAAAAATCTGGGGCGTCTCGCTACACAGATTGCTTCAATCCTGCGCGGTAAGCACAAACCCAACTTTGCTCCGAATATGGATGTCGGTGATTTTGTCGTGGTCATTAACTGCGAACTGATCGAAGTCAGCGGCAAACGGCTGGATGACAAGTTCTATCACACCCATTCCGGTTATAGTGGCGGTCTGAGCTCGATCAGCCTGCGCGACCAGCTTGCCAAGCATCCTGACCGTGTGGTAGGGTTGGCTGTCAAAGGTATGCTGCCCAAGAACTCGCTGGGACGCTCGATGTATACCAAATTAAAAATTTACGCTGGTGAGTCGCATCCCCACGCGGCGCAGAAGCCTAAAGTTCTGGAACTCTAGGAAGGATTAGAGGATGTCTGCACAATATTACGAAGGCATTGGCCGCCGTAAAGAATCATCCGCGCGGGTGCGGTTGTTCCCCGGTGGTACCGGCAATCTCATTATTAATGACAAAGAAGGCAGTGAATATTTACCGCGTTTTGGCGATGTCGATATTCTGCTGGAGCCACTCCGTGCTCTGGGCCAGGAAAAAGCCTATAACATCAGCGTGCATGTGAGCGGTGGCGGCATCAGCGGCCAGCGTGATGCCATTCAGTTGGGTATCGCTCGTGCGCTGCTGAAAATTGACCCTGACCTGAGACCACAAATGCGCGCGGGGGATTTCCTCACACGTGACGCCCGGGTCAAGGAACGGAAGAAACCAGGCCTCAAGCGTGCGCGTAAGGCCCCGACCTACACCAAGCGTTAAGGCCATCTGGCTGACGCTCAGCTTTGAGAAATGCTACAGGCAAAACTTTTATAGTTTTGCCTGTTTTGCTTTATATCCCCCATTGGTAATTCCACGCTAGAGTCTCATTCAAAACAGGCGGTACACTGGTTGCGCGCTATAATCACCTCAAATCACATCTGAGGAGTAGTGCCCATGTCCAACTTTCTGAATTATCGTGATCATGTTGATTCCAGTACAGGCAAGTTCTATAAAACCACACTGTTTCAGGGGGACATGCTGCTGGTTGGCCTGAACTGTCTGGAACCCGGTCAGATACAGGCTGTCCACGATCATGCCGATCAGGATAAAGTTTATGTGGTCATGGAGGGCAATGGCCGCTTTACAGTAGGTGATGTCGTGCAGGATGTCGGTCAGGGCGGAATTGTCTGGGCGGCGACGGGTGTGCCACATGGTGTGGAAAATGTCGATGAATTTGAACGGTTGGTGGTTCTGGTGTGTATTGCGCCACCACCGCCAAAGCACTGATGTGCATCGATACAGAATATGAATTGCGGTGGCGAATCAGCCTGATTTGAGGCGATTTTGGCAATATCATACACAAAATCACGGCAATTTCCGTGACATTCGGTGCTGTGTTGACAGCGCCGATCCGCTTACAATCAAGGCAATAACTTGATTGAAACAGCAGATGTTTATATACTTTAGAAAATAATAATTAATCCCGTCCGTTTTTTTGGTAAAGGAGTTCGTGATGTTTGAAACGCTGGATCTGGGTATTCTCTTGGCAGGATCCGTACTCGGGATCGTTTTGGGATTAGGGATTGTCGTTTTCTTGGTTCATTCGGCCATCCATGCGGTACAGGTTGACCCCGATAAGGGCCAGTATGACAGTTTATATAATCCGGTTCATGTGTCACCCTTAAATCGCTATGAAACACAGCGGGCTCACCTGCATGTGATTGTACGCGATACTGAAGCGGCTGAGTGGTAGCTAAAAGTTTCGTTATTTAAAAACAAAAAATTTATGGGCAGCAATCTAGCGCCGTTCAACCGTGTGCCGTTATAATGCGGTCTGTTGACGGCGCTTTTTATTTGGAAATTTGCGATGCAACTTACTCGATATTCCCAACCAGAAGAATTCTTTAATGTGACACGAGATTTTCTGGCCGCACATGAAGCCCAGAACATTCTCATTATTGGGCTCACCAGCACCTTAATGCTTGACCCGCTGCGTTTTGGCGAGCGACCTTATCTTGCTGTGGTGAAAGAGGGAGATGCCGTGGTCGCAGCGGCCTTACGCACGCCACCCTATAATCTGGTATTGTCCTGGATGGCCGATACATCGCCCATTGATCTGATTTTGCAGGATGTGCATCAGATCTATGGCACGTTGACCCCCGGTGTGATTGCGCTGTCTGAATTTGCGAAAGCAGCCTCTCTACACTGGCAGTTGATGACCGGCTATGATTATCATCTGCTCATCGCAGAACGTATCTATCAACTGGAACAGGTTATACCCGCTGCTGATGTCCCCGGCTCCCTGCGACTGATCGAGCGAGAGGATAGCGATCTGGTTGCGCAATGGCTGGTGGATTTTGGTATGGAAGCGCTGCCGGATGAAGCGCACAGTCTGGCGGATGCGCAGCGCACTGTCGAACTTGCGCTGATCGGCAAGGAACGTCGTCTGTTCGTGTGGGATGATAACGGGACCGTGTCACTGGCGGGCTGCACTGGCGAGACGATTCATGGCATTCGTATCGGCCCGGTCTATACGCCGCCAGACAAGCGTGGCAAAGGGTATGCCAGCGCGCTGGTCGCTGAGATGAGCCAACTTCTGCTGGATGAAGGCCGCAAATACTGCTTCCTGTTTACCGACCTGAGCAATCCGACATCCAACCGGATCTATCAGAATATTGGTTACAACCCGGTGGATGATGTCGATCTATATGTCTTCCGAGCGCCAGCAGATACCCCTTCCGCGGAGTAACGAAAGCCTTCAGGAACCAACTGCCCATAAGCGGATGGTATTATCACCGCTGCCCGAAGCCAGATAAGCGCCATCCGGGCTGAATGCAACCGACATGACCGGCTTCTGATGCGCTTCGAGTGTCGTCAGCAGTTCTCCGCTGGTCACATCCCAGATTTTAATCAGATTGTCGCGGCCACCGGAAGCCAGCATTTTTCCATCAGGGCTAAAACTGACGCTGTCCGCGCCATTGAAATGCCCCCGAATCATCAGGCGCTGTGCCCCTGTCGATGTATCCCACAGGCGCACGGTCATGTCTTTACTGGCTGAGGCGATCATATTCGCCTCAACCGGGCTGCATGTTACGGAACGTACCCAATCATCATGTTGCAGGCTGTTGATCAATGTGTGCGTGTTGGTATCCCACAGGCGAATGGTGTTATCCCACCCACCGGATGCGATCATCTGGCCGTTGTTGCAGAATGTCACGCAGGTAAGTTCGTCTGTGTGGCCTTCGAGTATCGCCTTCGTGGTAGCTGTCTGTAAATCCCAGATGCGCACGGTTCGATCTCCACCTGCTGACGCGATCAGCGTGTCAGTTGTGTCAATAGCGACACTGTTAACCGAATCGCTATGTCCGCTGAATATCTCATATTGGCCGCCGTTTTTCAGATCCCAGCGCCTTAAAGTCGTGTCTGCACTGGCCGAGACGATAAAACTACCGCTGTGGCTGGTCACCAGACTTTTGACATGCCCCCCATGCCCCTCCAAAACGCCGCGCAACTCTAATCCCGGCAGGGCATACAGTGCAATGCCGGTGGCACTGCTGGCGGCCAGCGCTCCGCCATGTGGTGACCAGCAAAGTTCGGTAATCCATCCCCGTTTGGACTGAGCGATCTCCGTGAGTTGTGCGACATTGGCCGGTGTGACGGTTGGATGGGACATGCGGCTTTCCTTTGCTTACGCTGCTTATATAGAAAATCAGTATGCTTAGTGAGCGTTGAGATTTATTGTACCAGTGCGCACACCAAGGATTTAAGAGTGACTCATGGTTGAAGTACGATTGCTTATTGTGGCGGATAACCTTCTGACCCGCGCCGGTTTGGCCGCTTTGCTCACGGAACAGTCCGATTATGAGGTGGTTGGGCAGGTAGATGGCGGCGCGACTCTGGCTGATGATCTGGATGTCTATCAACCGGATGTGCTGGTGTGGGATTTTGGCTGGCAACCGAAAACATCCGTAGAACGCCTCAGCAGCCTCGTCGAGGAAATTGGCGAAAATGATATGCTGCCGGTTGTGATCCTGCTGCCGGATGAAGCGCATGTAACGGAAGTGGCTTCGCTGCTGCGCTTGATGCGCGCTGGCGCCATCTTTCTGCGCGATTCGGGAACAGAGCCGCTTGTAAATGGCCTGGCAGCCGTAGCGCAAGGCTTGATTGTGCTCGATCCGATGCTGGCGGAATATATCCTGCCCGGCGATGAGAATCCGCCGGAAGCCTTGACCGAATCACTTACTGCCCGTGAGCTGGAAGTGCTGCAATTGCTGGCAGAGGGCTTAGCGAATAAGACGATTGCGCGTCGTCTGGGAATCAGCGACCATACCGTGAAGTTCCACGTCAACGCTATTATGGGCAAGCTGGACGCGCAGAGCCGCACCGGGGCGGTGGTCAAAGCGACCCGATTGGGTTTGATCGTCCTCTAGTTATTCTCGCCTGCAAGAAAGTTCTGTGTATAGGGTTGTTCGATGGTGGGTGTCTCGCGAATGTGTTTGGTTTGCTCAAATCGGTCGACGATGATGATACTAAAGATGATAAAGGTCACCATCAGAACCACGATAATCACCAGCAATAGTTTGAGGTTGACGGCAATGTGTTGGGGTAAATCGAACATGCACATACTCCGTTTCACTGTTTACTACAGGACTATATTATATTTGAGATTACGACTCGTCTGACGGACGTTTAACCTGCGTTTACTCTGCGTTGGTTTGTGGTTAGATGGCCTGTGTGCTGTTACACTCTGCGGCACAAGTGAGCGTGTCACAGTAGAATTTATAGATAACAGCACTCAGGAGCCAAAGACCTATGCCCCGTCCTTTTCTTATTGATACCGATACCGCCTCGGATGATGCGGTCGCACTCATCATGGCGCTGCGTGCCCCGGATGTGGATGTTAAAGCCATCACGGTTGTATCGGGCAATGTCAATCTTGACCGTGCATTGATCAATGCACTCTATACGGTAGAACTCTGCGGCGCGGATGTACCGGTTTACAAAGGGGCTGGCCGTCCCCTGATGCGTGAGCCAGAACGGGCTGAATGGTTTCATGGTGAGGATGGACTGGGCGATCAGAATTATCCGCATCCGACATTAAAACCAGCCGATGGTCATGCCGTGGAGGCGATTATCGAAACGATCAAAGCGAATCCCGGTATTGAGGTGATCACGCTGGGGCCGCTGACCAATATTGCACTGGCAATCGCCCGTGCGCCGGAGATCGTCCCGCTGGTGAGCCGTTGTGTAGTGATGGGTGGGGCGGCCTGGGCTGTGGGTAATGTCACCCCGGCGGCGGAATTTAACGTCTGGCATGACCCTGAAGCCGCGCGCATGGTCTTCCGCAGCGGTCTGCCCATTGAGATGGTAGGCTGGGAATTGTGCCGCTTTGAAGCTGTGATTAATCCGCAGGAGATCACGTGCATTCGTGAGATCAATACACCCCTGGCGCACTTTACGGTCGATTGCAACTCAACCGCGACTGAAGCGATTCGTATTCAGTCCGGCGAGATCGGGATTTCCCTGCCTGACCCGGTGACCATGGCGATTGCCATTGACCCGACGATCTGCACGCGCAAAAGTCGTCATCATGTCGATGTCGAAACCCAGAGTGAATTAACGCGTGGCATGACAGTAGTCGACCAATTGAATGTGGCGGATGATGAGCGCAACGGCCCCTTCTGGAAGCCCGTAATTGACCATGCCAATGTCACCGTCTGCTGGGAAATTGATGTGAAACGTTGGAAAGAAATGTTGTATGCTTCCCTGGCTTGATGCTCTAATCAGACTATTCAGGAAAACGCTCATGACCACCGATTCTGGTGGGATGACGATTACCGAAAACACCACTCTGAAACCGGGTGTGTACTATCTGCCGGAGGGCATTACGATTGCCCGTGATGGTATTACGCTGGATGGTAATGGCGCGGTGATTATCGGTCAGGATCGCAAAGGGCGTGGCGTACTGCTGGAAGGCCGCAGCGGGGTGACCGTCAAAAACCTGACGCTGCGCGATTATTATCACGGCATTTATGCGCATCGCTGCAAAAATCTGACGATTAGCGGCTGCCAGATCACCTCGACAGCCGAAGTGACCGCCAATACGATTTTCCTTGATATCTGGCTGGGTGCGACACAGGCTTACGGCGGCGGCATATTCCTGTGGGATGTCACCGACAGCACCGTGCATGCGAATGACCTTCAGCACCAGATGAACGGCTTGCTGACCTATCACTGCCAGCGTTTGACAGTCACGGAAAATCTCGCCAATTATTGCAGCGGCTATGGCATCCATTTGTTTGATACCAGTGACAGCACTTTTGAAGAAAATTTCGCGGATTACTGCTCACGCTGGCAGCCACGCGGCGGGCGCACAGGTCACATGGGTGCGGATGCAACCGGCTTTCTGATTGTCAGCGGATCGTCGTGCAATAAGTTCCTGCGGAATTACGCGCGGTTGGGTGGGGATGGCTTTTTCATGGCTGGCCTGAATCCACAGTTTGAGCACAAGCCCTGTAACGATAATCTGTTTGAAGAAAACGACGCTTCTTACAGCCCCAACATCGGCTTTGAAGCAACGTTCTGCGCCAATAACATCTTCCGCAGCAACATCACCAATCATTGTAATTACGGCTTCTGGCTGGGATTCTCCAGCAGCAGCACCCTGCA
>JBBSQD010000015.1:0-48694 GCA_038258185.1 Aggregatilineales bacterium
AGGACAGCCCGGCGACCTTGCCGTGATTTTTGATGGCAAAGGGCGCTTTTTGGCAGTGGGCTTATACGACCCCGATTCACCGATTCGCGTCAAGGTATTGCAGCATCAACAACAGGCGACCATCAATCAGGCGTGGTTCACGCAGCGCCTGCAAACGGCGGTTGATCTGCGCGCGCCATTGCTGACTGAACAGACCAATGGCTTTCGGTTGGTGCATGGTGAAAATGACGGTTTGCCCGGTCTGATTATTGACCGTTACGCCGATACGCTGGTGATGAAATTGTATACCTTGGCGTGGTTGCCGCATCTGCGGGATGTGGTGGCGGGGTTGCAGACGGTGCAGCCGTTTGATCGATTGGTGCTGCGTCTCAGCCGTAACATGGAAACTCAGGCGGCGGCATATGAATTGAGTGATGGTCAGGTTTTGATTGGTGAGCCGTTGAGCGAACCGGTGATTTTTCTGGAAAATGGCCTGCGCTTTGCGGCAGATGTGATTCATGGTCATAAAACCGGCTTCTTTTTTGATCAGCGGGATAATCGCGCTCATGTGCGCGAACTGGCGAAAAACCGCCGTGTGCTGGATGTATTCGCCTACAGCGGTGGATTCTCGGTGTATGCGGCGGACGGCGGCGCAAAATCTATTAGCAGCCTGGATGTGAGCGCCCCGGCGTTAGAGGCGGCAGCGGCGAACTTTGCGCTGAATCAGGATCATCCGCCTGTGGCTGCGGCCAGACATCGTCTGATTGTGGATGATGCTTTCGAAGGTCTGTCGCTGTTGTACGATTTGCGGCAGACCTTCGATATGCTGATTGTTGACCCGCCCTCGTTTGCCAAAAGTGCGGCAGAGGTTGAGCGGGCATTAGCAGCTTACACCCGTTTGACACAGGCGGCTTTAGCCCTGTTGGAACCCGGCGGCTTGCTGGTGATCGCGTCGTGTTCCAGCCGGGTGACGGCGGACGCTTTTTTTGGGACTGTGTTCGCAGCGGCACAGTCTGCCGGACGGCCATTGAAGGAACTTCGGCGGACAGGTCATGCGCTCGATCACCCGATTGGCTTCCCCGAAGGCGCTTACCTCAAGTGCCTGTATGCCACCGCGCGTTAGCTGAACTTATAGGTGTTTTTCGCCAACCCATAAGCCGCGTCATGGATCATGGCTTCAGCATCGTCCAGGTCGATAATGCCGCGCACATGTAACCCGCCGATCCAGTTGGCCGCTGCCCGTCGCCAGACATCGTGCCGCGCCGGGATGGATGGGAACGCGCGAGTGTCATCGTTAAAACCAGCAGTGTTATACAGGCCAGCGGTTTCCATGACTCTATCGAAGAAATAATTCATGCCGTTCAGACTGTCGAAGAACCACCACGGCGGCCCCAAACGGACTGCCGGATAATGCCCCGCCAACGGTGCAAGCTCACGACCATAAGTGGTTTCATCCAGCGTGAACAGCACCAGTGTCAGGCGCGGATCGCTGCCGTACTGCGTCAGCAGTGGATGCAGGTTGCGCGTAAATTCGCTCTGGATGGGAATGTCCGCGCCTTTATCCAGGCCGAACTGCTCATATGCCACCGGGTTGTGATTGCGATACGAACCGACATGTAACTGCATCACCAGCCCATCCTCGACGCTCATCCGCGCCATTTCGATGAGCATGTGGCCGGTAAAACGGCGCGCATCGTCAGCAGATGCGGTGCCGCTCAGCGCCTTTTGGAAAATGGCCTCGGCTTCTGTGCTGGACAGAACACCAGTATAAGCGGTCAGCGCGGCATGATCGGTGGCGGTGGCACCCATCGACCTGAAAAATTCCCGGCGATTTTCTAACGCCTGAATATACTGCGCGTAACTGCTGATGTCGAACCCGGCCAACTTACCTAACACCCGAATGTTATCGCTCCAACCAGCCATATCAATATTGACCACTGCATCCGGACGGAAGGTTGGCAGGATGCGCCCCTGCCAGCCTGAGTCGCGGATGGCCTGATGATAATGCAGCGGGTCGGTGGCGGCATCGGTGGTGGTCAGCACGTCGATATTAAAGCGCTCGAACAAGGCGCGTGGGCGGAATTCCGGCTTGCTCAGGCAGTCCGCGATCTGATCATAGATGGATTGGGCGCTTTCGCTGGTCAGTTTCTGCTGCACGCCGAACACACTCTGGAATGAATAGTTCAGCCAGATGCCGGTGGGCGTACCGCGAAACAGATAAAAATGATCCGCGAAAAGCTGCCATATTCTGCGGTGATCACTTTCGACCGCGCCGCCATCCTTGCGCGGCACACCCAGCGCTTCCAGCGAAATGCCCTGCGAATAGAGCATGCGAAAAATATAATGATCGGGGATGATGATCATTTCGGTGGGGGTGCCAAAGCTGTAGTCCGGGTCGGAAAAAAGGCGCGGATCCACGTGACCATGTGGGCAGATCAGCGGTTTGTCTTTCACCTGCTGATAGAGATGCTGCGCGACTTCACGATTGGCCGGGTCAAAATAACGATCATCCGGTAAATAAATATCGGGCATGAATAACTCCTTGAGATTAAAGTCTGTTTGATGTGCATGTTAGCGTATGTGAGGGTTGTCCTGCCAGTTGAATCGGTCTGATCGCCCGGCTGCAAATTGGTCAGGAGCACATTTCAAAAAAGGTAATTGGTGTTAAACTAGGGGGAATTTGAGGACTTTAAACTTTTTGAATCAAAAGGAATTTATGCATGTATACCATAGGCATTGATTTTGGCACGGAGTCCGGCAGAGCGCTGCTGGTGGATGTGCGCGATGGGCGTGAAATTGCGACGGCTGTTCATCGCTACGGCCATGGTGTGATTGATCAGCATTTGCCCGGCAGCCAGAAACCCCTTTTGCCGGATTGGGCCTTACAGGACCCGATGGATTATATCGAAGTGGTGAAACAGACTGTACCGGCGGTTTTACAGCAAAGCGGCATTAACCCGGAGGAAGTCGTCGGCATCGCGATAGATTTTACCGCCTGCACGATGCTGCCCACCAAGGCCGATGGCACACCGCTGTCGGTGCTGCCGGAATGGCGCGACAATCCCCACGCATGGCTGAAGTTATGGAAGCATCACGCCGGCCAACCCCAGGCTGACCAGATTAATGAAACCGCCCGTAAAATGGGCGAAACCTGGCTGGATCGCTACGGTGGCAAAATTTCGTCGGAGTGGTTTTTCAGCAAGGCGTTGCAGATTTTGCAGGAAGCGCCGGACGTATATGCGGCGGCGGATCGGCTGATCGAAGCAACCGATTGGGTCATCTGGCAGTTGAGCGGGGTCGAAACCCGTAACGCCTGTACTGCCGGTTACAAGGCGATGGTGCAGGGCGGGGATTATCCCTCACGTGAATATTTCGCCGCGCTTGATCCACGGTTTGCCGATGTGGTCGATGAAAAAATGAGCCGTGAATTTGCCGCGCTGGGGGACAAAGCCGGTGGGTTGACCGCGCAGGTCGCGGAATGGACGGGCTTAAAACCGGGAATCGCGGTGGCGGTGGCGAATGTCGATGCGCATGTAACCGTACCCGCGGTGAAGGTTACTGGCACCGGCAGTATGGTCATGATTATGGGTACATCCACCTGTCACATGGTTATCGGTGATGCGGTGCAGGAAGTCGAAGGCATGTGCGGTGTGGTCGATGGCGGCATCATCCCCGGTTTTTACGGTTATGAAGCGGGGCAGAGTGGTGTCGGGGATATTTTCGCGTGGTTTGTAAATAATGCCGTGCCGCCGGAATATCACGAAGCGGCTAAAAATGCTGGCATGGATCTGCATCAGTATCTGGAACATGAGGCCGCCAAACAAAAACCGGGTGAGCATGGTCTGGTGGCATTGGACTGGTGGAATGGCAACCGCTCGACGTTAGTGGATGCCGACCTGACTGGTCTGCTGGTTGGTGCGACACTGGCGACCCGTGCGCCAGATATTTACCGCGCGTTGATCGAATCGACTGCTTATGGCACCCGCGAGATTATCGAGTCATTTGAACGCAGCGGCGTGGCTATTCATGAACTGGTCGCGGCGGGCGGCCTGCCGGAGAAGAATAAACTGCTGGTGCAGATTTATGTCGATGTCACTGGCAAGCCGATGAAACTGGCCGCGTCCGATCAATCCCCGGCGTTAGGGTCAGCCATGCATGCGGCGGTTGCTGCTGGCGTGTATCCCAATATTCAGGCCGCCGCCGAAAAAATGGGCAAGATTCGCGATGAAGTCGTTCACCCCATTGCCGAAAATAAAGCCGTTTACGATCAACTGTATGCCGAGTATAAGCTGCTTTATGATTACTTCGGACGCGGCGAAAATGATGTCATGAAGCGCCTGAAAAAGATTAAGCTGCAGGCGAAGGGAGAAGCCTAACTGTGAAATTGCAAGCACTGCGCGCACAGGTCTGCGCAATGAACCTGGAACTGCCGAGAAATAATCTGGTGGCGTGGACAAGCGGCAACGTCAGCGCCCGTGACCCGGAAACCGGACTGGTGGTTATCAAGCCCAGCGGCATCAAATTTCAAGACCTCACGCCGGAGAATATGGTGGTGGTGGACGTTGATGGCAAACTGATTGAGGGCGATTATAAGCCTTCGTCGGATACAGCCTCACACTGTTACATTTACCGTCACATGCCGCAGGTCAATGGAGTCGTCCACACGCATTCACGCTATGCGACGGCGTTTGCCATTCTGGGGCGTGAAATTCCGTGTCTGACCACAGCGATGGGAGACGAGTTCGGCGGGCCGATTCCCTGCGGTGGTTTCGCGCTCATCGGTGGTGAGGAGATCGGGCAGGTCGTCGTTGAAACCCTGGCGGACTCCGTCAGCCCGTCGTGCCTGCTGCAAAATCATGGTGTGTTTGCCACCGGGGCGAATGCTGAAAAAGCGGTACAGGCGGCAGTCATGACCGAAGATAACGCCGCGATTGTGTGGACAGCGCTGCAAATGGGCACGCCGCTGACGATTGCCGCTGACGATATCGCCAAGCTGCACCACCGCTATACGCACGTCTATGGACAATAAACCGATGGATGATGTTTACCAGTACAATGTCGAGCGCTGGAACGCGCTGGTTAAGGCTGACGCGTTGTTCACGCGGCCAAAACTGGAACTCGATGCGGATTCCGCGCGTAAGCTGGTTGACCCTGAAGGTATGTTCGGTGATGTGAGCGGTAAGGATGTGCTGCTGTTAGCAAGCGGTGGCGGTCAGCAGTCAGCGGCGTTTGTGCTGTTGGGTGCTAACGTGACCGTGTTTGATATTGCCTCAGGCCAGCTTGAGCGTGACCGACAGGCTGCGGCGCATTATGGCCTGACCATCACCACACAGCAGGGCGATATGCGCGATTTATCGGCATTTGCGGATGATGCGTTTGATATGGTTTATCACCCGTATGCGCTGAATTTTGTGCCGGACGCACGCGAGGTATTCGCACAGGTGGCGCGGGTGGTGCGTCCCAGTGGCATGTATTTTGTGATGTGTGCGAATCCATTCGCAGCGGGGATGACCGAGCATAGCTGGAACGGCGAAGGCTATACGATTAAAGCGCCATATGTGCAGGGGGAACGGCTGATTTACCAGGACTCCGACTGGGTGTATAACCGCGAAAAAGCCGATGCCGACAAGCCGATTGATGGCCCGCAGGAATTCCGGCAGACACTCAGCACACTGGTGAATGGCCTGCTGCACGAGCATTTTATGCTGCTGCGGCTGGAAGAAGTGGTCGCGGATAGCGTGAGTATCGACGCGCAACCCGGCACATGGGATCACTTCACGGCGATTGTGCCGCCGTGGTTAAAATTCTGGACAATTTATCAGCCCGAATTTTTTAAAAGATAATTTACAACGAGGAAACAGTGTTATGCCCATAAAGATTGCAATGATCGGGGCGGGGTCGATTGGTTTTACCCGCCGTCTCATGGGGGATATTCTGGCTGTCCCCGAATTACAGGATACGATTTTTACGCTGATGGATATTTCCGCCGCGAATCTGGAAATGGTCAGCCAGTTGTGCCGCCGGGATATTGAGGGCAACAAACTCGCGGCGCAGATAATCTCCACCACCAACCAGCGTGAGGCCATCACGGACGCGGATTACATCATCTGTATGATCCGCCAGGGTGGGCTGGATGCCTTCGCGCTCGATATCGATATTCCGCTGAAATACGGTATCGACCAGTGCGTGGGAGATACCATCTGCGCGGGGGGCATTATGTACGGCCAGCGCACGATTCCGGTGCTGCTCAATATCTGCAAGGATATTCATGAAGTTGCCAAATCGGGGGCGCTGTTCCTCAATTACAGCAACCCGATGGCAATGAACACCTGGGCCTGTAACACTTATGGCGGCGTACAGACGATTGGCCTGTGTCATGGAGTGCAGGGTGCGCACTGGCAGATCACCCGTGTAATTGAGTTGTGGGCCCAAAAAGAAGGGCTGATTGGCGCCGATGAGACACTGCATCGCCGTGATGTGGATGTGGTCGCTGCCGGGATTAATCATCAGACATGGTTTGTCAAAGTGCAGTGGCGCGGGATGGATATGCTGCCGCGTCTGCTGGAATTGTTCGAGGCGCATCCCCAGTATCAACAAACCGAAAAAGTCCGCATTGATGTGCTGCGCCGTTTTGGTTATTACAGCACGGAGAGCAACGGCCATCTGAGTGAATATCTGCCGTGGTACCGTAAGCGCGTGGACGAGATTGAGCAGTGGATTGATCTGTCAAGCTGGATCAATGGCGAAACCGGTGGCTATCTGCGCGTCTGCACCGAAGGCCGTAACTGGTTCGAGACGGATTTCCCCAACTGGATTGAGGAAGAACCGCCTGTTATCAGTGCGGATCGGCGCAGTGAGGAGCACGGCTCATATATTATCGAAGCGCTGGAAACCGGACGCACCTATCGCGGTCATTTCAACATCCCCAACCGCAGCCACATCACCAATTTACCCAATGACTGCATTATCGAAATTCCCGGTTATGTCGATACCAATGGCATCAATATGCCGGTGGTGGGGGATCTGCCGATGGCCTGCGCCGCGACCTGTTCCGCCAGTGTGCGCGTTCAGCAGATGGGCATGGAAGCCGCCGTTAAGGGTGATGTCACCCTGTTGAAACAGGCTATGCTGCATGATCCGTTGATCGGCGCGGTCTGCAACCCGGAAGAAGTCTGGCAGATGACCGATGAACTGCTGGTGGCGCAGTCCGAGTGGCTGACCAATTATCCGGCTGAGGAGATCGAGGCGGCCCGTCAGCGCCTGGCCGCACATGAAGCCAATGGCACCCGCGTTAAACTGCGGGATACCCGCGGCGCGGCACGGCTGGAAGTGAAGACTATCGAGGAGATGGCCCGTAATAAAGCCGAAGCCCGTGCCAGTGCTGCCGCAGCCGACAAAGGTAAGATGACCCAGGAACCCGCGCATTAGTAACTCAACGCAAAAGGCGCACGGTAGAAAATAATTTCTCTGCGCCTTTTCTGTATATTTCTTTGTATAGAAAGGTAAAAAATGACTTTAGCTTACCCACAGCCCAACGCGGCTGCCACACTCAACAGCCGCCCGGTGACCCTGGGGGTGATTATCGGCAATCGCGGATTTTTCCCGGATCATCTCGCGCTGAGTGGTCGTAAGATTATCCTTGATGTGCTGGCAAAAGCCGGCATCAGGACGATTTTGCCTGAAGAACATGAAACTGAGGTTGGGGCAATTGTCTCGCTGGAAGAGGCGCGTCTGTGTGCGGATCTGCTCAGGAAGCATCGCGATGAGATCGACGGTATTCTGGTGACGCTGCCCAATTTTGGCGAAGAACGCGCCATTGGCGATGTGCTGCGTTTTGCCAATCTGGATGTGCCGGTTTTGATCCATGCCTTTGCCGATGATGCCGCGCACATGACCATCGCAGACCGGCGCGACAGCTTTTGCGGCAAGATGAGCGCCTGCAACAATCTGCGCCAGTTGAACATCAAGTACAGCCTGACCAGCCAGCACACGATGGACCCGGAAACCTCGGCGTTTATGAATGACCTCAAGCAGTTCGCGGCGGTCTGCCGGGTGGTGCGTGGGATGCGCAGTGCGCGTCTGGGTATGATGGGGGCGCGGCCAGAGGCGTTTAAGACCGTGCGCTTCAGCGAAAAACTGCTCGATCATGCCGGAATCAGCGTCGATACGCTCGATCTGTCGGAAGTGTTCGGACGCATTGAGCGTCTGCATAATGAAGATGAAGTTGTACAAACTAAACTAGGTGATATTCGCGGTTATGCCCGGACGCAGAATGTGCCGGAATCATCGCTGTATCGCATGGCAAAATTTGGCGTGGTGCTGGATAACTGGATGTCGGATAATCTGCTGGATGCCACCGCCATCCAATGCTGGACGAGCATGGAAGAATATTTTGGCGTGGTGCCCTGCACACTGATGAGCATGAGCAGTAATAAGCTCAACCCGTCCGCCTGTGAAACGGATATTGTCGGCGCACTGGCGATGCTGGGCTTGCAACTGGCATCCGGCAGACCATCGGCGCTGGTGGACTGGAACAATAATTATGGCGATGATCCGAATAAAGGCGTGGTTTTCCACTGCTCCAACCTGCCGAAAGACGTGTTTGTCGATGATATCCCGGTGATGGACTTCCAGGAAATTATCGCCGGGTCGGTAGGTAAGGAAAACACCTACGGCACGATCTATGGCCGCGTCAAGGAAAATCCGTTTACTTATCTGCGCATTTCCACCGATGACTTTTCCGGCAAGATCACGGCGTATACGGGTGAAGGGGTCTTCACCAATGATCCGCTGGACACGTTTGGCGGTTATGGCGTGGTGGAAGTCCCGCGTTTCCAGGAACTGCTGGCTTATATCTGTGAGAACGGCTTTGAGCATCATGTGTCGATCAATCAGGCGCAGGTGGGCAGTGCCATTAACGAGGCATTGACGAAATATCTGGGATGGTCAGTTTACCATCACCGATAGATCATTTTGTGCGGAGATGGATGAACCATCTTGCAATAAGACAAGCTTGTAAGGAGCAATATTTTGTACCATAAGATTCGCTGGACTGCTCGCAAGATTGAGCAGCGTATCAAATTAATTGAACCGCTGGTTTACCGGCGGCGCGTTCCTATGCCGCCATTTCGCTTTACCATGCTGGAAGCACCCGGCTATGGCGCGGTTGACGCGGCACCCATCGGCGCTGATGTGGATGATTCGGGCTGGGACGTGATTGAGCCAAATTCGTACTGGGCACAGTCGCGGGTGAATTTTACCCTGCGCACCACTTTTGAGATTCCCACCGACTGGCCCAAAGACAGCGCAGTCGCGCTTTATCTGCCGCTGGGTGAACCCGGTAGTTTCAGCCATCCCGAAGCATTGGCCTATGTCGATGGCGTGTCGTATGCCGCCTGTGACCGCCATCATCAGGAAATTCTGCTGCGTGATGAATGGCGTGATGGTCAGTCACATTTATTGGGTCTGCATGGTTGGACGGGCAATGAACATCGGGACGGCCCGCTGGCGCGATTATTTATGAACCTGTGTGAAGTGGTGCTGCTTGACCAGCCCACCCGCGATTTTATTGCCAGCGCCCGTGTGGCCGTGGGGGTTTCGCAGGCATTAGACGATAACGAACCGGCAAAAGATCGCCTGCTGAATGCGCTTAATGCGGCGTTTAATCTGCTCGATCTGCGTGAGCCGTTTGGCGATGGTTTTTATGACAGCATTGCCCCGGCCTTTAAGGTCTTAAAGCGCGGTATCGAAGATTCTGGTGCGCCGTTGGATGTGTGGATTACCGCCAGTGGTCACGCGCATATTGATGTGGCGTGGTTGTGGACACTGGGGCAGACGCGGCGCAAAGCGGGTCGTACCTTCCACACTGTCCTGCGCTACATGGAGCAGTTCCCAGACTATCACTTTACCCAGAGCCAGCCCCAGCTTTACGATTATATTCAGGAAGATTACCCTGAGCTGATGGCGGGCATCAAGGAGCGTGTGGCCGAAGGCCGCTGGGAATTGATCGGCGGTATGTGGGTGGAGGCCGATTGTAACCTCAGCGGTGCGGAATCACTGGCGCGGCAGTTTTTGCTGGGGCGCAGCTTCTTTAAGAAGCATTTCGGTGAAGGCATGGATTCGCCTGTTTTGTGGCTGCCGGATGTATTCGGTTATGCCTGGGCGCTGCCGCAGTTGATTAAGCTGGCGGGGTTGGAATATTTCTTTACCATCAAGATCGGCTGGAGCCAGTATAACCGCCTGCCGTATGATACCTTCTGGTGGCAGGGTGTGGATGGCACCCGTGTGCTGACGCATTTCAGCACGACGAAAGACCCGGCCAGTCCGTTTGCAGCGACTTATAATTCTGTGGCCGACCCGACAGAGACGCTGGGCACTTGGGTGAATTTCCAGCAGAAGGAAATCAAACAGGACTTGCTGATGTCGTTTGGTTATGGCGATGGTGGTGGTGGCCCGACCCGCGAGATGCTGGAAAATCTGCGTGAAATGGGTGATTTTCCGGCAACCCCGCGCGTCCATCAGCGCCATGTCGGCGAATTCTTCCGCGAATTAGAGGCGCAATCCGGTGATGAACTGCCCACCTGGAATGGCGAACTCTATCTGGAATTGCATCGCGGTACCTATACCACGCAAAGTCGTAATAAACGCGCCAATCGCAAGAGTGAATTTCTGCTGCACGATGCCGAGTTCCTGGCGACATTAGCGGCGCTGCTGGATATAGATTATCGCTATCCGGTGGCGGAACTGAATAAAGCCTGGGAACTGGTCTGTCTGAATCAGTTCCATGACATTATCCCCGGCAGCAGTATCACCGAGGTTTATACCGAGTCGCAGGAGCAGTATGCTGATATTCGCGTCCTGGGTCTGGCGGCACGTGATGAAGCGTTGGCGGTGATCGCCCGTAAAACACAGGCGAATATTCTGATTGCCAACCCGACATCATTTACCCAGCAAAATCTCGCTTTCTGGGAGGGCAAAGTCAGCCCCCGCAAGCGCGTTCTGCTGGCTGATGGCACGCCGGTGCTGACCCAATCCACCGATGAGGGGACGTTTATCGCCGCCGGTGATCTGGCTCCGTACAGCATCACCAGCCTGACGATTACCGATGGTGATTCTACTATCCCTGACACCGGCCTGATGGTGACTAACTCGCTGCTGGAAAACGATTTTGTGCGCGTGGAGATCAACGAAGGCGGCGATATCAGCCGTATTTATGATAAGGCTGCTGACCGCGAAGTGTTGCCGGAAGGCGCTCTTGCGGGTCAGTTCCAGGCATTTGAAGATCGTCCGTTGCATTGGGATGCCTGGGATGTCGATATCTTCTTTGATGACAAGATGTATCTGGCGGAACCTGCCGAGTCGATCCAGGTGGTGGAGCAGGGGCCGCTGCGCGTGACCCTCGAAATTCGCCGCCGGGTAATCAACAGCCTGTATACCCAGCGCATCTCATTGTCATACAACAGCCCGCAGATCGACTTTGATACCACCATTGATTGGCAGGAGCGTCATACCCTGTTGAAAGTGGCCTTCCCGGTCGAAGTGCTTTCACCTGTGGCGACCTACGAAATCCAGTGGGGCAATGTCCAGCGGCCAACCCATTACAACACCAGTTGGGACTGGGCGCGTTTTGAAACCTGCGCTCAAAAATGGGTTGATCTGAGCGAAGGCAACTATGGCGTGAGCCTGCTGAATGACTGTAAATATGGTCATGATATTCACGGCAATGTGATGCGCATCAGCCTGTTGCGTGCGCCGACTGCCCCAGACCCGGAAGCGGATCAGGGTGAACAGCGCTTTGCTTACAGCCTGCTGCCCCACAGCGGCAACTGGGACGAGCGCACCATCTCAGCGGCCTATGCACTCAACGATCCGCTGATTGTGACTGGCAGCGATCAGTTAGCCGGCGAAAACGATGAACAGGCTTTGCTTGCTGGCTTGTTGACGGTGAATGCGCCTAACATGGTTATCGAAACGGTGAAACGCGCCGAAGATGGGGATGGCGTGATTGTGCGCCTGTACGAGAGCCAGCGTCAGCGCGGGCTCGTGACGCTGCAAACGGGCTTTCCGTTGAAAGCGGCATGGCGCACCAGTCTGCTGGAAGACAATGACGAGGCGCTGTCGGTTGAGGGTAACAGCATTGAATTGACTGTGCGCCCCTACGAAATTATCAACCTGCGGTTGCTGCCGGCGTAGAGCCAGACTTATCCGTTTTGAGGTTTTGCTGGATATAACAGACTCCTATCCCCCATCCCCTTGCACCCGAATTCGGGGGAATGGGTGGCCTGCAAGGCCGGGGTTAGGGGTAAGGAATAAAAACAGAGGCTGGATTTATAATCCGGCCTCTGTTTTGTTTGCTTAAACTTTAAAATTTAGTGGCCAATGCGCCACGGCGATCTCGATTTACCGAGCGGGGGCAGCACGATAATCTGGGTCGATATGCCTGCCATCTGCGTTTTGACCGCCAACTCTGCTGGCAGCACGGTGTAAATGCGAATATCCTGATCAAGAATTTGCCCCGCCAACTGCGGATTGGGAAAGCCTGTGTAACCATCGGTGACGATCAGCGCACGATGAATGGCCGGGTGTGCCTCTAAAGCATGGCGCAGCACACAGTTGATGTCGGTGCCGCCGCTGCTGCGTAATTTCCCCTTTTTCAAATCTTCCAATGGCATCGGCTCGACATAATTGGAAAACTGAAACACATCGGCCTGATGCTGGCTGACATACGGCAACAGTATGCCCAGAAGATGCGGTAATAGCTGCGCCATCGACCCGGAAACGTCGAGATAGACATGGGCTTTGCTCGGTTTTTCCGGGACTCGTGCGCGTACCTGGCCGGTCTGATTCCAGAGCATGCCCTGTGCGCCAAGCTGACGACGTGCCGGGTTCATGCGATCCCGCGCATTCGGCAGCACACCGGTACCCGTGGTGCCGGGGATGTCGGTACGGGCTTTGCGCCGTTCCCGCCCGGACTTTGTGCCGAGGCAGCGGCGCAGCGTGTGAGCAAATGCGCGACGGGCTTGCTCGGACGCGGGTTGCGTGTTGCTGAACCAGTCGGACATGCCCTCGCCTCGACCCGCAGCGCGGTTAATCGCCATGGGAAATTTCGGCCATTTGCCGACCATATCTTTCATCATCTCGCGGAACAGAGCGTTATCCAGCGCCTGATCTTCGCGCTCACTGCTTTCATGGTCACCCAGCAAGACCGGATCAATAAAGACCACGACACATTCTTTGCCCAGTCCAGCCTGACGCAGCAATTCGAGGATTTCCTCATACAGTGGGTCAGCATCATAGGTGCGGTTGTGCGGCGGATAGAGGCGCTTCAGAATTTCCATTGCGCCGGGTGGCATGGTTTCAGCCGGTGGATACTGCGGATTTTCCGGCCAGCCGACCGGGGGCCGCAGCAGCATACCGGGGAATTGATCCGCCGGGTTGATGGACTCAAAAAAGCCGCGATACTCCGGCGCGCTGAATTGCCGCGACAGTCCCGCGTTAATGATGGCATCAAAGGCGATGTTGTGAATCATCGTCACACGCGGGTACAGCCGTGTGTGCGCCAGAATAATGTGCCACAGTTCATGCATGACCAGCAGAAATAAGTGCTCGTCACTCTGGCAATACTCCGCCACAAAATCGGGATTCAGCAGCATGTTGGGGCGCTGGCGACATTCGACAGCAGCAGTCGGGATATCATAGCTGGCTTTGATGCCTGCCAGCCGACAAAGGGTTTCCATCTCGAAGCTGGCCGCGGGTAAACAGCGGATGAGGCGTGAGGCTAAACGTGCGCCTTCACCCCCTCCACCCATGTTCACGCGGCCTGTACGACTATGCCCACTCATTCATCTTTTTCCTCTGCGGACTCATTTTTGGGTGGAATGACTTCTTCAAAGTAACCGCCATCCTGCACAATGCTGATCAAACGCGGATCATCAGAGAGCAGGGTGCGCTGAAGTTGCGATTCGTCGAATGACAGCGGCGCACGGGGTTGCAGCAAATTGGAACGGGTACGCGCCAGAACATTTAAGACCAGCAGCGGGTCGAGCGCCCGCAGGTAAATACCTTTTTCCCCGGTGACTTTGCTGGTTTCCAGCAGGATGCTGCTGGTTTCTTCATGCTGGTAATACATCAGCAGCGCCCCTGTGAGCGTGTAGGCTTCCCATGCTTCGTCCAGCGCCTGGGTTAATTTCACCAGCGCGGCATGATCTTCACCCAGCGAACTGAGCGTGGCCTGATAGGTGCCGCTGCCCAGCTCCAGGCCCGTGAGCCGACCTAATGACCCACCCAGACCATCCAGCGAAAAGCGCACCATCACATCGCCAATCGGCAGGATTTCCCACTCTGTCCGCGACTGGCCGAACCGTGACGGTGGGGGAGTGGCCGGCAGACGGTTGCTGCTCTGACCAAAGCGGGACGATGCGCCGGGGGGTGTCGGCGCTGCTGGCCGATTACTGGCATTAGCGGTTGGGCGCGAGAGCAAACTGCCACCGCTAGCAGGTTGCGATGCGGTGCTGCCGGAACCGGGAAAAGGCGTTGTATTGGTTTTTTGGGTCATGACTCGGTCTGCTCCTTTATGCCAAACAGATTGAGATCGGCCTGAAAGCACCTGAGCGCTTCCTGCCAGTCCTCGTTGAGCCAGAAATCGGGAAAGCCGCTAAGGACATAATTGATTTCCAAGCGCAGGCGAAATTTGCCTTTGATATCCATATTGCCCAGCCAGGTGGTGATGTCGTTCCAGGCATCCTGACTCGGCCCGGGTTGGATAGCGGTGGAAAGCATACGCGGTTCCATCACACGACTGGCAAACTGTGCCAGCGGTTCCCATGCCGCCGAGGTGAGGTTGCGCCGGTCACGGAAATACAGAAAAATCGCGGTAGCCAACCCCACCCGCCGCGCATCGGATGTTTCTGTGCCCAACGCCTGGGTAATCAGCCGGGAAACTTTTTCGTCATCCACACCCAGTTCTTCGGCCAGCAGAATGCGCCGGACGGGGTCAGGCTCGGCAAAAACGCGCCGCAGTTCATCGTCATCTTCCAGCATAGAGATTTCCCATGCCTGTCGATGTGAGGCGACCACACTGGCTAACGAAGGCGGCACCTCGGATGCATTTTCCGGCAGGCCATACGTCAGGGCAATCTCGGCACTGTAATCGAGATCGGCATCATCACCTTCCAGCACCATGCGGGCGGCGTGAACGGCGACAATCGAGCGTGCCAGCATCCGCGCGCGGCGGGGGCTTTGCGGGAGTTTGGCCTGATGCAGCAGGTCAATGACATACAGCACGTATTCGGCCAGCCATTCGGTGAGTTCATCCTCCAATTCGGGGATGAGACTGGCACAGCGCTCGACATAATCCGTCAGCAGATAGTCGGGCAAGGCACTGTCGAGTGCGTCCTCGGTTTTCCAGGCGATCAGACTCTGGCGATCTTCGCGGCTCAAGTCCTGCCAGTTGGGGACAAAAACGACAAACGGAAAACGATCGGCCAGCGCCGGGTCTAAGGGTTCTGAGCCGTAGTAATATTTGCCCATTGAGGTGTCGGCATCATCCGGGGCAGGCGGATTCATCGCGGCCCAGCGGTGCTGGAGCTTATCGAGCAGGATACCGCTGACACGGCGCTCATGGATGATGGGGAACATTTTGTTTTGGAGGTCGGCGCGGCAGCGCGAGATTTCATCGAAGAATACAAATTCAGCATCCCAGATAGAGCCGGGGGTGGCGACAAAATGCAGGCTTTCGCCGGCTTCGTCGGGCAGGGGGATGCCGACCAGATCGTCATAATTGATAAGAGAGGCGTTGTAATGGCGCATGGAAAAATCCAGCGCCCCGGCGATACGCTCGACAAGCAATGACTTGGCTGTGCCGTGCGGCCCCACCAACAGCAATGGCGCGCGGGTGGCCAGTGAGGCGAGGATGATCGGATCGAGATGTCCCCAGCCCTGGATACCTAACGTTTTGACTAGTTCGTAAGGGGCAGTTTTTTTCTGATCGACCATATAATAACGATTCTCCATTCTGATTGTTCACACTTGCCAGAAGTTAAACCAATGTCGGAATTCACTGGTTATATGGTTTACGCGGTAGCTGGGAGGAATCTCTGAATTTTGTTATATGTCTGTCTGCTGATATGACGATAATCTGACTTTTTGGCTTCACCTGCTTTATTTAATATGTCGCTGAGTGTGTATTTTCAAGCTGTTTTGACTTGAAGTTGTCAAAACTTAACACGACAACTGATTCAAAAATACCCCACTAACGCGGGGGAAGGTATAGCAGTTTGTGGATTCAAACCAAAGCGCCGGGTAAATCTGCTGCCGGAAAGCGCCTTCTGTGACCGAATGGCTGCCGTGTGATGCAATCTGGTTGAAGTTATGTAAGGTGCTGGTTATCATGATATCCAAACTAACTTATTGGAAAAATGATGATGAAGAAGAAGCTGCGTGGTCTTAAGCGCGATGTGATTAAACTGGATTTTAGTCTTTACCGGTCGGAAGTGGCTGTGCCGGGTGTCGCCGGAGCGGCGTTAAGCGTGATCGACCTGTGGCCGGAAGCTGTGGAGCGTACGATTGTTTTCGTGCATGGTTATGGCGGTTGTGCTGAAACATGGGAATACCAGATCAATCACTTTGCCAACGATTATCGGGTGGTGGTGCCTGACCTGCGCGGTCATGGGCAGAGCGATGCACCCTATACGCAGTATACCATGAATGAACTGGTGGCGGATTTACATGCCATTGTCGAAGCATTGGATTTTCCTGAAAAGTTTATTCTTGTCGGCCACTCGTTTGGCGGTTCGGTCTGCGTGGAATATGCCAATGCGCACCCGGAACGTCTGGAAAAACTGATTCTGATCGCCACGGCGGGTGAGTATCCTTTGCCCAAAGCCGTGAATTTACTGTCGCGTGTCCCGACAAGTTTGTTTCGCCCGTTCTGGCGCTACCGTCCGCGCTGGAATGCCGAAGTGCATGTGATGAAGCGCATGCTGCTCAACAATCTGCGCAAGTGGCAGGGCTGGTCGCTGCTGCGCAATATCACGCTGCCGACTCTGGTGATTACCGGTGAACGCGATAATTATTTTCCACGGTTTGTGTTTGATGATGTCGGCAAAATGATCCCCCACGCGGAATTGTATGATGTTGGCGCGGCCAGGCATAAAGTTCAGCTGGAACGCCATGAAGCCGTGAACCGGGCGATTGAGCGCTTTATCAACGAAAGCCAGCGAACTTCGTGGCGGGAAAAACGCGACTCCGAAAGTCTGCTGAGTCGGCGTCCGTGGCTGTCCAGTTACAGTAAAGAGACTCCGCATACTATCCCGATTCCGCGCCAGCCAGTGCATCGCTTTTTAGAGAGCAGCGCGGACTGGATGCCGCGGCACACCGCCACGATTTTTTACGGCTCAACACTTACTTATGCCCAGTTAAACGAAAAGTGTAATCAGTTTGCCCATGCGCTGCTGGAATTGGGTGTCGAAAAGGGGGATCGGGTTATGCTGGTGCTGCCCAATATCCCGCAGATGCTGATTGCTTATTATGCGACGTTGAAAATTGGCGCGGTGGTGGTGCTGCCGAACCCCGACGCGGATGCGGAAGGCATCACCCGGCAGGTGCGGCAGACGGGGGCAAAAATAGTCGTCACGATGCGCCAGCACACCCCACTCGGGCAGGGTATAAAAGCCCATACGGATGTTGATGCAATTATCTTTGCAGATATGGGCGAGATGTTAGCGCCAGCAGTCTATAAGCAAATTCTGGCGAAACAGGGTGTTAATCCCGCGATGATGCCGCCGATGCCGGATGCGGCTTATAACATGGCCGACCTGATGCGCTCACAGCCCACACACTCACCGGGGATTGTAGTCTTACCGCAGGATCTGGCAGCGATTGTCTTTACCAGCGGCACAACTGATGAGCCAAAAGGTGTCTGCCTGACCCACGGCAATGTGGTGGCGAACACCTTACAGACGCGCCATTGGGTGCCCGATTTGCTGTATGGCCGTGAGATATTTTTGTCGGTGCTGCCGATTATGCACAGTTATGGCATGACCGGCGCCATGAACGTGCCGATTGCGATGGGCGCGACGATTGTGCTGCTGCCGGTGTTCGAGCTTCAGGAAGTTCTTGAACACATCAAGAAATATCGCCCGACCATTTTCCCCGGTGTCCCCTCGATTTATACCGCTATAAATCACGCACCTCACGTGCGCAGTTACGGTTTATCATCAATAAAAGCCTGCATCAGCGGGGCAGCACCGCTGCCCGTGGAAGTACAGGAAGAATTTGAAAAGCTCACGCGTGGGCGTCTGGTGGAAGGTTACGGCCTGACGGAAAGCTCGCCTGTGACCCATGCCAATCCGCTGTATGGTGTGCGCAAAGTTGGCTCAATTGGCGTGCCAATACCCAACACGGATGCGCGGATTGTCGATCTGATTACCGATGAAGACTTACCGCCGGGTAAGATTGGTGAACTGGTCGTCAAAGGGCCGCAGGTGATGCGCGGCTATTGGGGCCAGGACGCTGCTGACGATGCAGAATCGGTATTGCGTGATGGCTGGCTCTATACGGGTGATGTGGCCGTGATGGATACCGACGGCTATTTTCAGATTATCAGCCGCAAACGCGACACTATTCTTGCCGGAGAATACAGTGTCTATCCGCGTGACGTGGAGGAAGTGCTGTACGAAAACAGCAAAGTTTTAGAAGTCGCGGTGGTGGGTGTCGAAACCGGGTCGGCAAATCAGCAAAGGGTTAAGGCGTTTGTGGTGCCGCGCCCCGGGACGACTCTCTCGAAAGATGAGTTGCTTGACCTGTGTAAGCGGCGTTTAGAACCGTATGCGGTGCCGTGGGAAATTGAGTTTCGCGATCAGCTTCCCAAGTCTTTCGTCGGCAAGGTGCTTCGCCGACTGCTGATTGAGGAACATCACCCACAAGCCTGAAATTAATGCGAGTTTATGGAGTTGAACAATGACACGACCAAAAATCGGCTTGGTTCTGGGTGGTGGTGGCAGCCGGGGAATCGCCCATATCGGTGTGCTGGAAGTGCTGGTGCGCGAGCAAATCCCGATTGATGTGATTGTGGGTACCAGCATGGGGGCGATTGTCGGCACTTTATTCGCATTGGGTTATACCCCGCGGCAAATATCTGAATATATGATGCCCTGGCGCGGCAATAATATATTCACCGTGAATCTGTTTA
Source organism: Aggregatilineales bacterium (assembly GCA_038258185.1). Classification (GTDB taxonomy): domain Bacteria; phylum Chloroflexota; class Anaerolineae; order Aggregatilineales; family Phototrophicaceae; genus JAIOHN01. The sequence goes on from JBBSQD010000015.1 coordinate 19,169, forward strand.
GCGCACGGGCGCGTCAGAAAGCCATTGAGGAACAACTCATCAAAGCGATGAAACATAAGACCTTCGCAGATTTGAAAATCCCAACAACGCTGATGGCCGTGGATATGCTGAGTGGGCGTGAAGTCGCTTTGAACAAAGGGTCATTAATTCCTGCCGTACTCGCCAGCAGCGCGGTTCCCGGTGTGTTTCCGCCGGTTGATGTGGATGGCGCTCAACTGGCCGACGGTGGCGTGATCGACAGTCTGTGTACGGAGATGGCTTTTGTGCAGGGAGCGGACAAGGTGATCGCAGTGGATATCTATCCGCAGCTTGAACAGGATAACTGGAGTGACCCTCTCGCGGCGGTGATGGGGGTCGATCTGCCATTTGGCTTGTTAAGCTCAAGCGGTGATCGATCACCCAGTATGGTGTCAGCGATCTGGCGCTCTATCCGCATCATGACATGGAATCTGCATGCCAAGCGTCTGTCACTGCATCCGCCGGATGTGCTGTTGCGGCCTGATGTGGGCAGTTACGGTTCGCTCGACTTCAAGGATTTTGATGGGCCGCTGGTGGCGGGACGAACCGAAGCCGAAAATTATCTGCCGCTGATTAAGGCGCTGGTCGAAGATGCGGGTGCGCTGAACGCGGCTGTTTAAGCTGCGCTCAGCAGCATGTCACGTATCACTTAAAACCAGATGGGATTCGTCCAGGCTTTTTTACCGTTAGCATCGCGCACTGTGATGCGGCAGAACGGGCTGTTAAAGCCCTTCAGGTCAATCTCCACTTGTGTAACACCGTTGCCAAAGGCGGTGCGGGAAGTATAACTGCTGCCGGTCACAAAGATGCGGTTGGCGGGTGAGCAGCGGACGAAGACTTTATCCTCACCGAACTGTACATCAAAAATGCTGGGGCCGGTGCTGGAGTAAAAATGCCCCGCCTTGAGCGCGGCCAAAAGCGCTTCCGGCGTGTTTTCGGTGCTTTTGACGCATACCCAACCGATGCAGGCATCGGCGCGTTCCGGGTTGAAGTGAGCATCGTCGGTGGCACAGGCGAAATAGTTGTGGCCGCGTTCCAGCAGATTGTCCAGCATGTACCAGCTATCCGCGCCATCGTTATGATCTTCTGAGGTGCCGTTGTAAATTTCAATCGCGTCAACTGCACCCAGCGACAAGACATCGGCTTCTGTCAGACGATACCAGTAGGGATGGGCGGCGGCGACAAATGCCCCGGCATTGAGTGCACGCGCGGCGATCTCTGGCCCAGTTTCACCTTCTGTCGGTTGGGCAAAATCAAAGGGTAAGCCCACAGCTAAAATATGCCATAAACGCCCGTGTTCGGTCTGCCCGGCGTGGAGTTCTGCGCCGATGACTGTCGTGAAATGCTCATTACGGAATTCGCGGGTGTCCGCCAGTGGATAATGATAATGTGCCAGAAAATGATCGGTCAGGGCGAGAAAATCATAACCTGCATCCTGATAAAGCTGGCAGACCTGCTGCGGCGAAAGGTGTCCGTCAGACAGGGTGGAATGGGTGTGCAGGTTGCCTTTGTAGAATTGACCGGGTTGATTAAAGGGAAGTTGCTGCATCCTTGTTTGATCCTTTGTGTGAATTAGTTTGTGGTGTCAGGCAGGCGCTCAAGGCTGATAGCATAATCCTGAAAGCCGAGTGACTGCCAGAAATCATAACCTGTTTGATTGTGAACGAGTACATCCAGAGTGATCCGGGCTTGTGGCGGCCAGACCTGAGTCAATAAAATCTGCATGGCGGCCTGACCAATCCCTTGCCGCCGGTAATCCCGTTCAACGAAAAACTGCCGCAGATGAACGCCGCTCTCTGTTGGGCGGAATAGCGCGTAGGCGATGGGCTGCTGATTGATCTCGAAAATAATCGCGCTGTAATCTGCCGCCAGCAGATCGGCCATACGCTGTTGGAGAGCTGCCAGGGTGATTTGATAACGGCTGTGTTCATCCTCGCGCAGATGTTGATTCATGCGGGTAAGAAGCGGGACATCAGTCACAGTTGCCGTGCGGAAATCTAATGATTTCATTCGGCACTGGCTGTTTCAACCAGCGTGACAAAGCGTTGATAAGCGGCTTCCCATTCCTGCGTTTGTTGCGGCTCGTAAGTGCCAGTGTCCAGTGTCTGGCTGAGTGCGGCGCGTGCCTGTCGGATGTCCGCCAGTTCGCCCAGGCTGATGAGCTGCACAATGGCGTTGCCTAAAGCAGTCGCCTCAACCGGGCCAGTGATGACCAACCGCCCGATGGCGTTGGCCGTCATCTGATTGAGCAGCGTATTTTGGGTACCGCCGCCAATGATATGCAGGCGATCCACCGTGCGGCCACTGACTTCGACGAGTTTGTCCAGCACATCACGATATTTCAGCGCCAGGCTTTCATAGACTGTGCGCATGATCTGGCCGACTGTTTCCGGCACCGGCTGGCCGGTTTCCTGACAGTAGGCACGGATGCGTGCGGGCATGTCCCCCGGCGGTAAAAAGCGTGCATCATCCGGGTCGATCAGGCTGCGGAATGGTTCGGCATTGCTGGCCTGTTGCGTCAGGTCGCTGTAACTGTATTCGGTGCCTTCAGTGCGCCATGTGGCTCGGCACTGTTGCGCAATCCACAACCCCATGACATTTTTGAGCAGGCGGATAGTGCCATAAGCCCCGCCTTCATTGGTGAGATTAGCGGCATACGTCGCGTCATTGATGACCGGCTCGTCAATTTCCAGACCGATCAGGCTCCAGGTGCCGCTGCTGAGATAGGCGTAATTATCGGTTGTCGTGGGGACAGCCACGACTGCGCTGCCCGTATCATGGCTGGCCGGGACAATGACCGGAACGCCATGATAATCACCGATGCGCGTTCCCGGTTGGACAATGTCGGTGAACAGGTGCCGAGGTGCGCCGATGGCATCCAGCGTTTCGAAGTCCCAGTTGCGCGTGCGCGGATTGTAGAATTGGGTGGTGGAAGCATGCGTAAATTCACACGATTTCGCGCCTGTCAGCCAATAGTTGAACAGGTCTGGAATGGTCAGCAGAGTGGCTGCATTCTGCATTGCCGGACTGTCTGTGCTGATGTGACTGGCCAATTGATAGAGGGTGTTGAACACCAGAAACTGGATTCCCGTTCGCTCGAAAACCGTGCGCCGGGGCACACGCTCAAAAACCCAATCGCTCATGCCATTGCTGCGACTGTCGCGATAATGTACCGGGTTGGCAATCAGATTGCCATTACGATCCAGCAAGGCAAAATCAACCCCCCAGGTATCAATTCCAATACTGGCCGCCTCGGATTCCGCTTGATGAATGCCCGTGGTGATGTCCTGCCACAGACGCAGCACGTCCCAATAGAGCGTGCCCCCGGCGCTGACCGGGATATTCGGAAAACGGTGTACATCTTCCATCGTGAAAGCGGAACCATCGAAACCGACCCGCAGCACCCGCCCGGATTCTGCACCAAGGTCTACTGCAATTACATTTTTTTGACTCATCAACCACTCTTTTCAATGATGTGTTTAATTTTAAGTAGCAATTTCATCATGCTCGATCATCACCATCAGTGATATCCACGCGGATTTTTTGCTGGCGGAACTGCGCGATAATGTCTTTTGGCGCGCGCTGGCTGGTAATCACATGCTGAATTTGTGTGCTGCTCATCACCGTATAGGGGGCGACCTGCCCCCATTTGCTGGAGTCGATCAACAGCACTGTGGTAATGCACTGCACAATCATAGCGCGTTTCATGGCGACTTCTTCCGAGTCGGTGTCGCTCATGCCACTTTGTAAGGATAACCCGCGTGCGCCAAAGAAGCCGATGTTCAGATTGATGTTGGGCAAACCGTCTGGCCTGCCCACTAACGACATCGAATCCTTGCGCAGGCGACCTCCCGGAATCAAGACTTCGATGCCGGGGTTATTGGGGAAACTCTGCGCGATCATCAGGCTGTTAGTGATGATGGTCAGTTTTTTGTGCTTTTGCAGATAAGGCACCAACGCATAAGCCGTCGTGCTGGCATCCAGCGCAACTGCGTCGCCATCACGCACCATCCGTGCGGCGGTTGCCGCGATAGATGTCTTCTCATACAGATTCTCTGTATTGCGGATGTTAAACGGTGGTTCCGGCAAAGCGCCACTTTGTTTGGGAGTTTTGCGCACTGCGCCACCATAGGTGCGTTCCAGCAGACCATCTTCTTCCAGCACACGTAAATCCTGGCGGATGGTCACGGCGCTGACCGCCATTTCGTCACTAAGCGCTTTGACGGACACCCGTCCATTCTGCTTGAGACGATCTAAAATAACCCGACGGCGTTCCTCAACAAACAAAGTTTCTGACATATTTGACACAGCTTTCGCAAAACGCTAATCTGAAAGACAATGAAACCAAACGAATGTTCATTTTACATACTTTCTAAAGGATCGCGCAAATGGATTTTACAGCAGATTATGAACGGCTGGCTGAAAGGCTGACCCAGCAGGGCATTAATGTCGAGCAGGTGAAGTCGCAATTGAAGGCGCAGCACATCGAAACGCCTTCATGGGGTTATGGCAATAGCGGTACGCGCTTTAAGGTGTTTTCGTGGCCGGGGGCGGCGCGCAACATTCACGAAAAACTGGCCGATGCCGGTTATATCCAGAAACTGACCGGGGTCGCGCCGTCAGTGGCGCTGCATATTCCCTGGGATAAAACGGATGATTGGGACGGGCTGGCGCAGTACGCAGCCGAGCATGGCGTGAGTATCGGCGCGATTAACCCGAATGTGTTCCAGGATGATCAGTATAAACTGGGCAGCATTACGCATCCGTCACCGGCTATGCGTGAGGAAGCCGTGGCACATATGGTCGAATGCTGCGAGATTATGGGCATTACTGGCAGCACCTTGCTGAGTCTCTGGTTTGCCGATGGCACCAATTACGCCGGACAGGACAACATCCGTGAGCGCAAGCACCGCATGGAAGACGCGCTGGCGGAAACTTATAAATATCTGCCTGCGGGCAGCCGCATGCTGATCGAATATAAATTCTTTGAACCGGCGTTTTATCACACCGATCTGGCCGATTGGGGTATGGCGTTTGCGACCGCGCTTAAATTGGGTGAGCAGGCGCAGGTGCTGGTGGACACCGGCCATCATGCGCAGGGGACGAACATCGGGCATATTGTGGCGTTTCTGCTGGATGAAGGTCGTCTCGGCGGCTTCCACTTTAACGCGCGTAAATATGCCGATGATGATCTGATCGTCGGCACCAATAATCCGTTTGAGCTGTTCGAGATTTTCACCGAACTGGTTTCCGCGGGGGATCTCGCCAAAGATGTCGCTTATATGATTGACCAGAGCCACAACATTGAGCCGAAGCTGGAAGCGATGCTGCTGAGTGTGCTCAACTGCCAGACGGCCTACGCCAAAGCGCTGATCGTGGATTACGCTAAGTTAACTCAGCGCCAGCAGGCCGGAGATGTGTTAGGCGCACACAGCGTTTTGGTCGATGCGTTCGAATCCGATGTGCGGCCTTTGCTGGCACAGATACGCGTCGAGACTGGGCGTGACCCTGATCCTCTGGCGGCTTTCCGCAAAGATGATTACGAGGCGAAAGTGGCTAAAGAGCGCGGCACGATTGATGCCAGCGGTGGGTATCCGGGGTAAATTAAAGCACAGTCTTTTATGGGACACGGTCATCTGTGGCCGTGTCCCGATTTTTGATATTTAGATCACCTCTTATTTCAATAAAACCTCATAAGGAGAATCTCTTGAAAATTACAGATGTACAGGCGTGCGTGATTGGCCGACAGGAAGCGCACAGCGGCGGCAGTGTGTGGACTTTTGTGCGCATTTATACCGATGAGGGTATTGTCGGCACCGGGGAATGTAACTCTGGTGGGCCGAGTTATTCCGGCTTTGCGACTAAACAGGCCATTCTGACGATGAAACACTTCCTGATTGGCGAAGACCCCTTCAATGTCAACATGCTTTACGAAAAACTGCGGCGTGGTGGTCGTTATGGTGGTTCCAGCAATGCGCCGCTGATTTTCGCGCTGACCGGGATTGATAATGCACTGTACGACATTGCCGGCAAGGCGTTGAACGTACCGGTGTACAAGCTGCTGGGCGGTAAATTCCGCGACAAAATCCGGCTGTACGCCGATTGTCATGCAGGTGAAAGTGATGATGCTAAAGCTTATGCGGACAAGGCCCTACAGGTCGTGGATATGGGCTTTAGTGCGGTGAAATTCGATGTCGATCATACCGGCACGGGTGAGCTTGACCCCTATAACTGGACAGTGGGCGCTAAGGAAATGACTCATATCATCGGCCTGATCGAAGGCATCCGCGATGCGTTGGGCTACGAGATTGATCTGGCGATTGATTGTCACGGTCAGTTTGATCTGCCATCCGCGATTACGCTGGCGAAAGCGGTTGAACCGCTGCGTCTGTTGTGGCTGGAGGAGCCGGTTCCGGCGGAGAATATCGCGGCGCTGGCGCAGGTCAAAGCGTCGAGCAGCACCGTGATATGCTCCGGCGAAAATCAATACACGCGCTTTGAGTTTTTGAACCTGTTTGCTCAAAATGCGGTTGATGTGATTATGCCTGATCTGGCGAAAGCAGGCGGGATTGCCGAGGCCAAGCGCATCGCGGATATGGCTGATGCGCATTACATCCCGATTGCGCCGCACAATGTCTCGTCACCACTGGGAATGATGGCTGCCTGTCATGTGATGGCTGCCGTGCCGAATTTCCTGCTGCTGGAGTTTCACGCGCTGGATATCCCGTGGTGGAATGACCTGTGCGATGGGGATGAGCCGTTTGTCGAGAATGGCTTCATGACCGTCTCGGAGCGTCCCGGCATCGGCGTGGAATTGAATGATAAAGTGGCGCAGTCGCTGCTGTGGAATGGCGACACCTACTTTGATTAAGTGAGTAGTAGGGTGATGAAATCGTGTTATGATGGTGGGGGATTGAGAGACAATCCCCCACGAGTTATTGAGGGTTAACGCATGGCGATTCAGGAACGCTTATACACAGCAGTTGAGTTCTGGCAGATAGCAAAGTCCGGAATGCTGCGTGAGGACAAGCTGTATGAACTCGCTGAAGAGGTGCTGGTCAAAAGAAATCTGCCGAGCCGTCGTAACGCCTGGATTGGTGCTCAAATTGTTTTTCACTTAAATATGTTTGTCAAAGCTCATAATCTCGGCTATGTGTTGGGGGCAGATGGGGGTTACACGTTGTCACCGGGGACTGTCCGCGTGCCGGATGTATCGTTTGTGTCCAAAGCGCGCCAACCAGATTTGGGCGTGGTCGAGGATATTTTCGCGCCGGATTTAGCCGTTGAAGTGATTTCACCCAGCGAGCCTCCCGTTTCAATTCATGACAAAACCGCCTTGTATCTGAGCGCCGGGGCGCGTCTGGTGTGGAATGTGTACCCGGAAGATACCGTGATTGAAGTGTGGGAGCAGGGTGAGCAGGGCGCACTGGCGATGCGCAGATACGGTGCCGATGATACGCTCGACGGTGGGGCGGTGCTGACCGGTTTCACGCTCAAGGTTGGGGATGTGTTTGAGAGTGGTATCTAATCTTCGCTTTTAGGTGGCAACCATCCAAAACAGGCTTGCGAGTCTGGCGGGCAAAGACCTAATTCAATTTGCACGGTGGAGTCTAAATTGACCAGATTTATTAAGTACACACCGTCGAGTTGCCAACTGATAAGAAACAACCATGCTTCTGCAGGATGCCACCGTACATCTTCTATAGCTACCACGCTGCCATATTTTGGATCAGAAGAGATTATGCTGAGAGGAAAGCGTTCTCTGGTGTCAGGCTGATGGATAAAAGTGCGGTAGGCATAATAACCGAGGGGACTTATCTGTAGAATATTCCCTGAACCACTATCATTGGAAGCTTGCGGTTCAATCAGCCTGAGTTTTGCTTCCAGTGGATCATATTCATAGGTGTGTGTGTCAGATGCCTCTAAACCATCAAGCAGATATAATGAAAAGACCAAGGTGTTATTGATCGTCCAGATGGCTTGGTCATGAAGAAGAGCCCCATGCAGGGTGGGTTCGATGAGCGTTGTGGAGTGGGTCACGGGATCAACAACGCTTATCTGGTGATCGGCATTCACAAAATAAGCGAGGCCATTGCTGCTCCAGTAAGAATGTCTCACGGGTGCCTCGGAATAAAGACGAACCACGATGTCATCTTCCAGCAGCGTCAAAAAACTCTCATTGATGGATAGCAACCAGAGTGTATAGCCTGTCGAAGCAGATGGTGCTTGATTGGGTTGGTAAGGTCGGTAAGTATAGACCAGGGCATAGGCTCCATCTGGCGAGGGATAAATATATAAAATATCTTCTTCAGGTAACGCAACCGTGGTTCTGTGACCTGATGAGATATCTTCGAGAATCAACTCGTTTTGTTCTGATGCTAAGTACGCCAGCAGGGTCGTACTGAACCACTGGGGAACAGCACTGGAGGAGGGTGGGCTGGTGCTGGCAGGCAGCGATCTTTCAATCTCAAAATTGCTTTGGTCAACGAGAAACAGACGCTGCGAAGTCCATTCTGCTATCGCCAGCATGGAACCGTCTGGTGACCACTGAACAGTGAACATCGTTGTAAGGGTTACGGGATTGAGTTCTAGGCCACGCATCTCAAAAACAGCCTGTTGTTTCACAGGATCATAAACCAGGATATTGTCCGAACTTTCGCCATATCGGATCAAGAGCAGGTCATGGGTTGGTGACCATTCCGCCTCCAGAACGATGGCAACCTGTTCGTTGAAAACTGTGGTTAAATTTCCTCCATCACGTGCTACAAGATACACGTTATTTGGGCCGGTACCGCCACCCCCACCCTCAGTCATCCAGGTGAACCAGTTACCTGATGGTGACCAACCAGCCCCGATAATCCGTGGTTGGCGCTCAGGCGGTTCAAAATCAACCAGCACCGATTGATCAGTTCTATCGGCACGTTGAACGATGAAAGCCTGTTCCGTTTGCGAATAGTAGTAGACGTATGGGATCGGAATATCCTGAGCGCTAAGAGGGATTATTGACAATAACAAAATGACACCACAGACGAGCCAGCGATGTAAACTAAAGCATTTAGTCATCATCAATTGCTCATCCAGCCGACAATACCGGCTTGTCCACGATACACCTCATAAATCTCGGCAGTTTGGGTATCATAGATGTAAACTCCGAAACTTTCCTCCATGTCCTCCATGTCCTGTCCTTTGATAACAGCTTGCATCGCCAGATAGCGGCTATCGCGTGACCACGCGAAATCTGGGAGTCTTACGCCAGTTGCAAAGGTCTCCTTACTGAAGGCGCTTATATCAGTTGTATAGAATTGTCCAAAACAGGTTGATTGTTTCTCACCTGATGATAACTGTAGTATCTCAATCGGTCGGAACACAATTTCATGTTCATAATCCTGAATATATGCCCATAGATTTTCATCCGGCGACCAACTGTTATCAAATGCGTATATGTTGACTGGTCTATCAGTAGCAAGTGAAGAAACCTCACGTAGAGAATCACTCTCCAAATTGTAGAGTAAAACAGGATGAGGGCCTGATATACGGGTTTGTGGTAGATTGTTAAGCGATGAGTAATCAAAAACTAAGAATTTGTGGCTGGATAGAGAAGGAACACCGTAACGATAATTTTCTAATTCAACGATCTGAGCTTCAACGAAATCATATGCTGTGCCTTGGGCAGATAACATGTAACGTCCATCATATGTCCGTTGAAATGCCATAATAGGATTATCATTGTCATAGAAAAATGAGTCATAGTCAGGTGTATAAGTTGTAAAAGTTTGCTTAAACGGATCAATGATAAATATGGTAGTCTGGAAATAGGATTTTAAAGACGAATCGCGCGGCGAACGTATATACGCCAATTTCACGATTTCATCGTTTTTTAACCAGTGAATGTCACCTGCACCAGCGGAAGAAGCACCCTGATAAACTACTTGCCCGCTACGATTAAAGACGACAACTTCGCTAACGTTTGATGTGAAGTCAGGTATGTATGAACCCGCTATATGCAGACCATCAGGAGAAATAAGCCAGCTACCAACCCCTGATAATTCTGGCTGAAAGTGATCTGTAGTCGATTGAATAGAGTAAGCAGTAAGTGAGCGGATACCTCCCTCATACGTGACATAGACTAATTCTCCTGTCTCATCGGATAGTTGGAGTGAGCCGAGAGGATGGACATTACAACTGGAATCTTCCTTTGCACCGACTGAGACTTGTAGAGGGGTAGTGAACATAAAAGCTGTCAGTGCGAGCAGAAAAACTCTGTAATTTGACATTATCAATTACTCATCCAGCCAACAATGTCGGCTTGCCCGCGATGCACTTCATAAATGTCAGTGGTGTGAGTGTCGTAAATGTAGACCCCGAAACTTTCTTCCCTGTCTTGTCTCTCAACAACAGCTCGGACAGCCAGGTAACGACCATCACGTGACCAGGCGAAATCAGGTCTATAGTAATTGTCCTCAAAACGTGTACCTTCAAATTCCTTGATTTCGAAGTATATCCCTAGACACGTGTCGAGAATCTCACCGCTATCAAGCTGAAGAAGGCTGATATGGTGAAAATCAAAATCCTCACCTAAGAAATACCCAGCCAGTTGTGTCTGGTCGGGCGACCAGCGCGAATAATATCCAAACTTATAGCTACCCGGTGTGAAAGTCAACACTTCGGTGATGATATCGGTATCAAAATCATAGATAAAAACAGTCGCTTCGCGGGTCTCACGATCCGGGTCATCTGCATACTCAAGGCCGATGATTTGCTGGGTGTTGAAAGCAGGTACACCCCAGCGAAAGTTGTCCCTGCTAAGCGGTTCATCCAGCACAAAATCGTAGATCGCTTTATCGCGGTCATACAGATAGCGACCATCATAGGTCAACCGGAATGGTGGCCGGATAGAACTCAGAAAAGCGGTGGGCGAATTCTCTTGACCATAAGAAGGGGCTTCAAAATAGGTATATTCCCGACGAAAGGGATCAATCAGGAAGTAAGCCTGATCCCCACGCCTGAACGATAAGAGCTTGTCATTACCCAGCCAGTACACATCACGCAGCCCGCCAAGGGTTGTGGCACCAGAATAGATGAGCTCTCCCTGCTGATTGAAGACGACAGTGTTGGCGGTATAGTCGTGATTCTGCATCCAGGTCGCAATATACTGACCATTGGGCGATATGCGGCCATTTACTATGCTCACCACGCCAGTTGGGGGTACATAAGGCTCGGCTATAGCTATTTTAAGGCCCCCACTGTACATAAACTGGCCTGCCTCAACTGGTATATCCGCCTGGTGGAAGGGTTTCACCGCACAGGTGTCACTGGCTAGTATCAGGTTTGGGTAAGCGACTAAAAGAAGACTCAGTAGCGAAATAGGTATTATGACTTTTAACCAATGTAATCTCTGGTGACGCATTCTGAAGTTCTTTTGATTGTACGAGCGATATATTAATCCTACCTGTAAAAGTCTGTGAAAAGATAAGCGATTGCCCTACGCTCAAACGAAAATTGTGACTTACACATACGCCCCCGCCACCTCCCGCGCCAGCGAGATGACCTGCTCGCGTAGCTCGGCGGGTTCGATGACCTGTGCCTGATTCCCCAGACCGATGATATTGGCCGCCGCCCAGTACATCGAGTCGAAGTAGACCGGAATCGTCACCCATCCTTCAGCATCTGGCGTCGCGTCCTGAATGCGTTGGCGCAGATTCTCGCCCCACATCTGCGGGAGTTTTTCGGCCATGTGTGGGGATAAGCGCAGTTGCGCGGTGATCTGCGGCAGTGAGTGCTCAAACTGCTGGCTCCACTTTTGCCAGTAATCACCCAGGTCAAAATCAGCCGGACGTGTAAAACAATCCTCACATAACTTCACGCTGCCCAGGCGTGACACCCTGAATACGCGCATGTCGTCCCCAATCGACGCGACCAGATACCACACACTGGCTTTAGCGACCAATCCATAAGGCTCAATCAGCCGTTCACCCGCTTCACCATTGCCGCGTGTGTAGGTGATATACAGGCGTCTGTCATTCCAGATGGCCTGTTGTAACAGCGGTAAATGGGTGAGATCTTCCGCGCCCTGGAACCACCAGCTTGGATCGAGATGAATGCGCTGACGCATGTCTTCCGCACCCTGACGCTGTGCGCTGGGAAGCGCGGCCAGCAGCTTGAGCAGCACCGCCTCCATGTCCTGCCCCAGACCCAGATCCGCTAACGGGCTGGCGCTGCTGGACAGCATCAAAGCGCGCACCTGCCCTTCGGTCAATCCGGTCAGACTGCTGCGGTAACTATCCAGCAGGGCATAGCCACCACCGGGGCCGTGTTCGCCATAAATGGGGATGCCTGCGCCACTGAGCGCATCCAGATCACGATAGATCGTCCGTTCGGAAACTTCTAGCCGTTCGGACAGTTCCAGAGCGGTCATCCGTCCCCGTGTTTGCAGCAGTAAAACCAGTGAAATCAGGCGGTCTGCGCGCATATTTCAGGCCCTTTTTGGAACATTTTTTCGATCTGGAAAATAACTGACAGTAGGTGTCAGTGTCTCATTATATGATAGAACTATCTGATGAAGCAAGCGATTGAAAAGAGTGGGGTAAAGTCATGGATTTCTACAATATGAATACTCACCAACAGCACCAGAAAGATATGCATGCCGAGGCGCAAAAAGCCAGACTGCGCAAGCTTGCCCTGCAATCTCAGCACAAAAATCCGGCGATTTATCGCAGCATGCGGGTTCAGGCGGGGCGTGGTCTGATCGCTGCGGGGCGTTTCCTGGTGGCGCAGTCTGGTGAAACGAGCACGATGCCCCTGCGGGAGCTTCAGCGCGAAGTTTAAGCTCGACCCACAATCGCATATGGACGTCAATTCAGCGGCAGGCATTTGACCTGCCGCTTTTGATTCGCTGATGTTAGACGGGGCAGTAGGTTTTGAACCAGTCGATAATATGATTCAGGCGGCTGGCACGATGCGCCGGTTCACCAGACCGTGAAAGCTCATGCCCCTCACGCGGGAAGCGGACAAATTTGGTCGTGCCACCGCTGCGCCGCACGTAGGCAAACATCTGCTCACCTTCCGAAACGGCCACACGGAAATCATTCTCCGAGTGGAGGATAAGCAGGGGGGTCTTGATTTTATGAGCATGGGCGATGGGCGAATTTTCCCAGAGCTGCATCGGGTTATCCCACGGTTCCAGCCCCCATTGCTCCTTGAGGAACAGCGGAATATCGGTGGTGCCGAAGAAACTGAGCAGGTTATAGACTCCGCGCTGGGAGGCAGCCGCCTTAAAGCGATCATCATGCCCCACAATCCAACTGGTGAGGTAACCGCCATACGAGCCGCCAGTCACGACCAGGCGATCCACATCGACAAAACCCTTCTCGATGACCGCTTCTAACCCCGCCATGACATCCGCCTGTGCGGGGTTGCCCCAATCGCCGTGGAGGGCCATCTGGAAGTCCTGACCATAACCGCCGGAGCCGCGCGGATTGCAATAGAATACACCGTAACCTGCCGCCGCGAAACTCTGATTTTCGTGCCAGATGGATTGGGTGGGTGCGCCCCACATCGTATGTGGCCCGCCGTGAATATTCACCACCAACGGGTACTGCTGGCCGCCCTGATAACCCACAGGCAGTATATACCAGCCCTGAATATGCAGGCCATTCTCTGACTCATAGCCGAATTCATGAATGTCCTGGACGATCACACTTTCCAGAAAGGCTTTATTGACCTGTGTGAGCTGCACGGCCTCGTCGGAATCCGCTGGCTGAAGATACAGTTCTGACGGATTTTGAACGGTGCTGGCGGCATAGGCGAAACGGCCATCCGCGCCGTAATCAAAGCCGCCGATGTCCTGCACAGCATCGACCAGTAAAGTGGTTTCGCCGCTGGCGGGGTTAACGCGATACAGTTGGGTTCGGCCTTCATTTTCCATGCTAAAGAATAGGGCTTTGCTATCGGCTGACCAGCGATAATCCCCGGTGTTGCGGTTAAGCTCCATATTAAGATCGCGGATTTCGCCGCCATCCGCTGGCATAATTGCCAGCCGTACAATCTGCTCGGTGAAGCGATCGTGAATCTCCAAACGACTGTAAGCAATCCATTGACCATTGGGAGAGGGCAGCGCTGCGAAAGCGGTATAACCGTCTCCCGTGAGTTGCTCGTGTTCGCCACTGCCGACATCAATGCGGAACAGACTGGTATAACGTCCAGCCTGATCGACATCCGGCTGGGTGTTGCGGGCGGTCAACAGAAAATCGCCATCGGGTGTCCATTGCGGCTGATCGTGATTGGCATCAAAATCAGTCAGGCGACGCGGCTTGGCTTCTTCTGATGATGAGTCCTCGTCCACGGGCATGACATACACCTGGCTGAAGCGATCATCGAGATAGCTGGTGCCGGTGCGATAGGGAATGCGCCAGATCAAACGCGGGTCCCAGCGCTCGGTTTCCTCCTGCTCCTTGCGTTCGCCGCGCTGTTTGGCGTCCAGCTTATCTTTCGGTTTTGAGGCTTCTTCACCGCTGGCTTCATAAGCACGTTCAGCCGCATTCAGGCGCGATAAAAACGTGATTCGGCTGCTATCCTGTGACCAGGCGATATTGCTTGCTCCGTTAGGCAGGCTGGTCAGTGGACGCGCTTCGCCAGCGGGAGCAGTCATTCGCAGCAGGTAAATCTGCGGCTTTTTGTCACGGCTGGAGACAAACGCCAGCATGTTGCCATCCGGTGACCAGCGCGGTTCGTAGTCCTTGCCGCTGCGGGTGATTTGCAATGGCTTTCCGCCAGCTGTGCTTATCAGCCATATACTGCGCTTGTAGGCATTATCCATGCGGTCAATTGTTACCTGCACATACGCAATCCATTGCCCGTCCGGGCTGATGCGCGGGTCTTCGAGTGTGGTAATACGATGAAGATCATCAACAGTGATGGGGAGTTTTTCTGCCAAAACGATTAGTCCTTGTCGAAAATGAATTTTACCCATTCATTATATCGGCAAGGCGGGGCTTCGCCTAGAAAAGCAGAACCCCCAGGGCAGATGACTGAGATGCTGCAACGGGGGCTCACTTAAGGAGTAAAGCGGAGTGTTATGGCACACTCATCTGTGGATTATACAAAGTTTTTGAACCTTTGTGAACCCTCTTGATAGTTTAAGTTACAAAACTGTTGTGTCATGAGGGTCTGTTAATCTATACGCTGCGCAGCGCTGGTTTGTTGCAGAAATTCGCTGTCTCTTTTATTTGGACTTATGCCTTAATCGTCGTCATGCGCTGAAAGGTTTATACTGAATGCTTTTGACACATGCACCCGATTGGTATAGTTTTCATGGATCCGAATATTTTTGTGATCGCGCTGGTGGGCCTGATTATCGGCCTGGTGAAAGGCGGCATCGGCGGGCCGATTGCTGGCGCTTTGATTCTGCCCATGCTCAGCCAGACGATGAGCGTCCCGGCGGCGGTCGGCATCACACTGCCGCTACTCATGGTGGGCGATGCTTTCGCTATGCGTTTTTACTGGCGCGAATGGGATATGACGCTTATCAAGCAGATGTTACCGGCGGCCATTATCGGCATTCTGATGGGGACACTGCTGCTGGTATCACTACCGGATCAGGCGCTGCGCTATCTGTTGGGCGTGTTCACGCTGGGCATGATCGCTTATAAGCTGCTCGTCGATTCGCTGCAAACGATTGCCTACGAACCGCGCCCGTGGCATGGTTATCTGGCGGGGTGGGCTTCCGGCCTGACTTCCGCGCTGGCTAATCTGGGCGGCCCTCCGGTCACCACTTATCTGCTGCTGCAAAAGCTCCAGCCGGTGGCGTTTGTCGGCACGCTGACGCTGTTTTTCACGGTGGTCAATATCCTGAAATTGCCGGGTTTCCTGCTGGCGGACATTGTCGATATCCCCCAGTTGGGTCGGATCGCCTGGGTGATTCCGATGATCCCGCTGGGGGTGTGGTTTGGGCGCAGCATTATCGACCGTTTTCCGCGCGTGCTGTTCGAACGCTTTACGATGGTGCTGCTGTTTATCTCGGCCATGCTGTTGTTTTTTGGCTGATCAGACCGGGAAGCGCAGCGAGAGCTTCGCCCCCGGTGACAGATTCTCGGCAATGACCTGACCGTTGTGATAATCCGCGATGGCTTTCACAATTGCCAGCCCCAACCCGCTGCCGGAGAAATTAAAGGCATTGCGCCCGCGATGAAAGCGGCTGAACAACTGCGGCAGATCATCATCAGGGATGCCGATGCCGTTATCGCGCACCCACAATTCAATATAGGTACTGTGCTGGCTCAGGCCGATCGTAACGGTACCGCCCTGTGGCGTAAATTTAAGCGCGTTCCCTAGCAGATTATCCAGCGCACGCCGCACCTGACTGGCGTTAATCGTCGCACAGATGGGTTCTGCCGGGAGTTCGAGGGCGAAATCCAACCCGGCCTGCTCCGCACGGGAGGCATAAAATTCACTGGTTTCGTAAATCAGCGCGGTGATGTCAATTTCCTGCAAGCCCTTGTCTGTCTGCTGGATGCCCGATTCGAGCCGCGAGAGTTCCAGTAAATCCGTGGTCAGTGTTTCCAGACGCATCACCTGTGCCTGAGCGCGTTCCAGAAATAACTCACGGCTCATAACATCACTCTCGTTGCCGATTAATTCCAGATTGGTGCGCAGGGCAGTCAGCGGTGTGTGCAGCTCATGCGCGGCATCCGCGACAAAACGCCGCAGGGTGGTGATGGTTTCCTCGACGCGATTCGCCATTTCGTTAAATGACCCCGCCAGAATGCCAACCTCGTCCTGTCCGGTCACCTGTGCACGGGCGGAGAGTTCACCGCCGGTCATGCGCACGGTGATTTCTTTGAGGGCGACGAGGGGCGCGCTGATGCGCTGGCTGATCACCAGACCGACAATCACAGCCAGACTGATGGCGACTAAGCTCGATAGAAGCCAGGCCTCTGCTACGCCAGCGACAATTTCCTCACCATAAGCTGGGCCTTCGGAAAGCTGCACATAACCCTGTAAAACGCCATCTTTATCGCGGATGTCTACCTGCACCATCTGGTCAGAACGGAGGCCATCCTGCGGATTTTGCGGGCGTTGGCCGGGGCCAAAGTTAAAGCCGAAAAGCGCGCGGGTCGCCGGTAAAAATGAGCGTTCTTCCTCATGTTTTCCCGGTTGTGTGCCGATCCAGAAACGATGATTGGTTGCCCCTTCAGCCTGGGTGGGGGATGCTCGCTCAATCCTGATCACGGATGGGACAATTAAATCATCATTCCGTTCCCCCTGATAACTGGGTGGCATCGGAATGGTAATGATACTAGCGGTGATGTCTGCTGTGGATTGTGCTGGCACGGCCTCAACGACTGGCGCGGTGCTGCTATCACTCAAGGCAATCGTATTCACGGACCCTGAATCGGGATAAATTCTCAGCGGATCATAACCGATATCGAGCAGATTCACGTCGTTGGGTGAGCCCGTATCATTGATGATGGCTTCATGGCTATCCAGCAGGCGCATGCGTGTTTGCGTCAAAAATGCAATGTTATTCAACCGCATTTCCAGCGCATCGGCAGGCAGGGCAAGCAGGTCAAAATCTGCCGCCAGTGTGCTGATCGCATAGGCATTATCGGTCAGATAATCAAATTCGCGGTCGGCATAATAACTGCGCAGGGTGGTAATCAGAACCAAACCCAGCACTAAAGTCGCGACCAGTGCAATGCCTGCATACGACAAAGGTAAACGCCAGCGAATGGATGCTGTCCGCATAGATAATAACCTCAATTTATTCTGGTTCATACATCCTCCACCCGCACTGTTGCATGGTGATTGCAGATTGATTACGGTTTGGTAACCAGCGCTGATTTGGTTTCAAACGCCACTGCTGAAATTAACTGCGATGGCAGCGCTTGACCCTCAATCCATGCGCGGGTCATGGCGTTGAACAAGGCCGGATCTTCACTGTTCCAGCCGTGATGCATCCCCGGTGCATAAACCCCGGCTGACCCCGGCATTATCTGCGCTAACTGGATGACTGACTGGCGGTTAGGGGCGACATCTTTTTCCCCTGTAACAAACAACACCGGTATGGTGATAGCTTCCAGTCCGTCTGTCAGCGTAAATTCCGCGATCTGATCCATAATGCGTCGCAAAGAAGTCATCGATAGCGCATTGATGCTCTCATAATAGTCGGGCAGGGCGGCTTCGGGTACCTGTAACATCCGGGCGAACAACTGCTTCCCCAACCGGTTCGACAGGAGTGTGGAGAGCATTCGATTTTGAATCATGCTGATCCAGCGCGGTGGCGCCTCGGCAAATGTGCCACTCAACACGGCGCTTTGGATGTGTTGTGGGTGCCGGATGAGCAGGTGCAGCGTAACCACCGACCCCAGCGACAGACCGACGAGATACACCGGCTTGGCCGTAATCACCTCAGCGATCAACTGAGCGACTTCATCCGCCGCTTGTGTAAAGGATTGCCAGGGGATAGCGCTGCTGCCACCGTGACCGGGTAAATCCACAGTGTAGAAGTCGTAATCGGCAAACTGCTGGATTTGGTCATGCCACATCCATTGGCCCATGGCCATGCCGTGCAGGAAAACAATGGCTTCTCCATCGGGATTGCCGCTGCGCGTATAAGAGAGTGTCATTTTGGTTGTCCTCGTTATTCTGACTGAGATGGAGGTGGGTCACTATCGGGCATGATCAGGCCGGTAAACTGCCAGGGCTGCGCCTGGGGATCATTAGCTGTTCGGCCAGGATCTTTATAGGCTGAAAGCAGATGATCGATCTGCTGGTTGACGTCCAGCAATTCTGCGGGTGTCAGATACAGGCGCTGCTGGTTATACAGCGCGGGTGGCAACCCTTCCGGTAACTGCGCCTGTGACCGGCGGAAATTCGCCAGCAGCATGGCGATAAAAGTCGTGAAAATTTGCTCCTGTTGTTGTGGCGTCATGGAGGCTGATGTTTCTATGTCGATTCGGCCAGCACCTTCCACCAGTGCCAGTTCACGCTCCACGGTGCCGCGTACCTGACTCTCACGCACCACCCGCAGAATGCCGCCTTCCAGCAGCAGGTTGATGTGACGATAGAGAGTAGTCTGCGCGATGTCCGGCAGCAGATCGGCTATCTGCTGGGTGGTCAGCACGCGGTTAGCAATGGCTAAAATGATGCGCATCCGCACCGGATGCAGGATCAGATCGATGTGTTCCATATCACCTCATTATTTCCATTTTTGATTATATTTCCAAATTTGGAAATAATAAAGAGTAGTTTATTATCTGTGTGATGAAATGCCGCGAGAGTTCAGGATTAATTTTCGGTCAGTCGGTAGCCGATACCAGGAACCGTCAGAATAAGTGTTGGCTGGCCGGGGTCAAATTCGATCTTTTCACGCAGGCGGCGCACATGGACATTCACGGTGCGTTCGCTCTCGACTTCGCTGTCATAACCCCACACTTCATCCAGAAGCTGGTCGCGTGTGATGGCCTGACCGCGATGCCGCGCCATATAGACCAGCAGGCGAAACTCGGTCGGCGTGAGGTTGAGCACCTGATTGCCACGGGAAACCTGCCCACGTCCCCGGTCAATTACCAGATCACCGACGTACAGCAGATCCGCATCCGCGCTGGAAAATTCGCCATAGGCGCGGCGCAGCTGCGCCCGGATGCGCGAGAGTAATTCACGCAGGCCGTAGGGCTTGGTGACATAATCATCGGCACCCATTTCGAGGCCAAGCACTTTGTCCATTTCTTCCTTCTGAACCGTCAGCATGATAATGGGCTGGTGAACACCCATCTGACGCATCTGGCGGCAAAAGTCGAAACCTGTTCCGTCTGGAAGTCGTACATCAAGAATAATAAGGTGAGGGGTGTGGTCACGGGCATAACGCATCCCGTCCTGTCCGTTATTTTTCCAGGTGACCTGATACCCGTCGCGCTCCAGGCCAGCTTGCAGGCTGGTGGCGACGGCGGGGTCATCTTCAATAATGAGAATGGTGGTGGTCTGGTGCATATCTATCGCTCTCTGTCTTGTTGGCTAGAATTATAGTCAATTCTTTTCAGGTTATAATCAAGGCTTAATTAAAAGGACTGAACCACTTATGAAAACGATGAATTATGATTTTCAGTCACGGCGGTCGATGGTGACCGCGCGACGCGGCATGGTCGCGGCGAGTAATCCTCTGGCGGCGCAGGCTGGCCTGCAAATTCTGCGTCAGGGCGGCAATGCTGCCGATGCCGCTGTGGCGACCTCCGCCATGATGAATGTGACCGCCCCGGCTTCGTGTGGTATCGGCGGGGATTGTTTCGCCCTCTATTTTGATGCCAAAACCAAAACCGTGACCGCGCTGAATGGCAGTGGCCGTGCCCCGGCTGACTTGTCTGTGGCTGACCTGGCGGGGCAAAGTGCCATTCCTGATCACAGCCCGCACTCCGTGACTGTCCCCGGCGCGGTGCAGGGCTGGTATGATCTGCTGCAAAAACACGGCAACATGAGCCTGTCCGATGTGCTTCAGGATGCAATCTATTACGCACGGGAAGGCTTTGCGGTTTCACCCGTATTCGGCGGATCATGGGAAGCCAGCGAAGCCTTTTTAAAGCGCAGCCCCAATACCGAAAATTACCTGCCGGATGGAAACGCACCCAAAGCTGGCGATGTCGTCCAGCTAACCGATCTGGCGCGCACATTGCAGGCGATTGCCGACGGCGGACCGGAAGCGTTCTATAACGGGCCGGTGGCACAGGCGATTGTGGATACGCTGCAATCTCTGGGCGGCAAAATGACACTCGAAGATCTGAAGAAACATCACTCCACATGGGATCAGCCGATTCTGACCAATTATCGCGGTGTGACCGTCTATGAATGCCCACCCAACGGACAAGGACTGGCGGCGCTGCAAGCCATGAATATCGCCGGTTCGCTGAGTTTATACGATTATCCGTGGGATTCGCCGGAACGTCTGCATCTGATGGTTGAGGCGATGCGGCTGGCGTTTGCTGATGCGCGGCATTACATTGCTGATCAGGTGACTAATCCGGCCCCGCTGGATGGCCTGTTGAGTCAGCGTTACGCGGATGCCCGTGCGGCGATGATTTCGCCCAACAGCGCCATGCAGCCGCCGACCTTTGGCACCCCACTGGGCAATTCCAACACGATTTATCTGTGTGTGGTCGATGGTGAAGGCAATGCGTGCTCATTTATCAAAAGCCTGTATATGGGCTGGGGCAGCGGCATTGTCGCCAAAGGCACCGGCGTGTTTCTGCAAAATCGCGGTGCCTGTTTCTCGCTGGAAAGCGGCCACCCGAATATGCTGGAAGGCGGCAAGCGCCCTTATCACACGATTATCCCCGGTATGGCGCTGCGGGATGGCGAGTTGTGGGCGGCCTTCGGCGTGATGGGTGGATTTATGCAGCCGCAGGGACATTTTCAGGTGATGAGCGCGATGGTCGATGATGATCTGAATCCACAGGAAGCGCTGGATCGTCCGCGCTGGTGTCTGGAAGCCGGGACCGCTGGCAGCATACTGGCGCTGGAAGATGGCATTCCACTGAAGACGATGGCCGCGTTAGCCGCCTTGGGACATAAGGTGCGTCCGGTATCAGGTGGTGGCCGGGGATTATTCGGCAGCGGTCAGATTATCCGGCGAGACCCGTACAGCGGCGTATTGTTCGGCGGCAGCGACCCGCGCAAAGATGGCTTAGTCGCCGCGTATTAGAAAGTTTGACTGTTCATGAATCTGAAGTCAGCTTATGGACACTAGCGAAAAGCCGAAACGCAAGCGCGTGGTGTTGTGCCTGGGCGCGTACTGTAACATGGACAGACGCGCCAAAAAACTCTACGAACATTTGCAACCGCTGATTGATGATATCAATGGCGATGCTTACCCGCCTGTGGTCAAGCTGGAAACCGCCAACTGCCTGAGTATGTGCGGGGTGGGGCCGAATCTGGTAATTTACCCGGAGGCGCTGAGCTTTCATCAACTGGATTTGGCTGAACTTCAGCGGATTGTCACGGAACATCTGAAAGACGTGGAATGATCCTTCGGCTGCGAACAGGCTGACGATTTTAAGTCATTGTGTAGAATCATCCAAATATGCTGGCATATCCCGTGCGGGACGGTTAAAATCAGGAAGCATTTCGATTTAACTTTTTGATATGTAGTTAACGTTTCAGGTTATGGAATATTCTTAAGGAGAAAAGATACATGAAACGCAATTCCTTTATTTTTGTGTTAGTGGCGATGCTGATGATTCTCAGCGCTTTGCCGCTGGTGGCTCAGGACAGCGTTGAGCTGCGTATGACGTGGTACGACGATGGCAGTGAAGGCGAAGTTCTGCGGGATCTGCTGGATCGCTTTGAAGCTGATAATCCCGATATCAGCGTGGTCGTTGATACCATTGCCTACAGCGCTATTCTGGAGCAGCTTCCGGTTCAGGTTGAAGCGGGTCAGGCACCGGACATGGCACGTATCACCAATCTGCCCGGTCTGACAGGTTATTATCTCGACCTGCGTCCGTACCTCGAAGATCCTGCTTATTTTGAAGCAAGCTTCCCCCCTGTTGTACTCGAATCCATGCGCGAAGAAGGCGATATGGACGGCTTGTACGGCTTCCCGGTTCAATTCACCGTCACCGGCCCGTATATCAACCGTACCCTGTTTGAACAGGCCGGTATTGAAGTCCCCAGTGACACCAATGACGCTGTCACCTGGCAAGAATGGACTGAAGTCGCACAGCAGGTTGCTGAAGCGACTGAAACCCAGTACGCGATTGCGATTGACCGTACCGGTCACCGTTTCGCTGGCCCCGCTATGAGCGAAGGCGCAACCTACTTCGATGACGAAGGCAATATCACTATCGACAGCCCCGGCTTCCGCACTATGACGGAACTGCTGAATAGCTGGCATGTGGATGGCATCACCCCGGCAGAAGTCTGGCTGGGTGCTGGTGACAGCTATGCCGCCGCAAATGAATTCTTCAGCAACGGACAGTTGGTTCTGTACATGTCCGGTAGCTGGCAGATTGGCCGTTTCTCAACTGAAATCGGCGACGCTTTCGACTGGGAAGTCATCCCCAATCCGACTGGCCCCGGTGGCAGCACCGGTATGCCGGGTGGCGCTGGTCTGGTTGCTTTTGGCGCAACCGAGCATCCTGAAGAAGTTGCCCGTGTCATGGAATATCTGATTCAGCCAGAAGTCATGAGCGAATTTACCGCGCGCACCCTGTTTATCCCCGGTCATCTGGGTTTGGGCGAGGTCGCTTATGAGACGGACGTACCCGCTGCTGCTGCTGCGCTGAGCGCATTCACCGCTGAAGTCCCCAAGATTCAGGATCAGGCGTATGCACTTAACTTCCACCCGCAGAATTTTGTGGTGTTTAACGAAACCCGTGACCGCCTGACCCAATACATGGTCGGTGAACTGACGCTGGACGAAGCTATCGTGCGTATTCAGCAAGCGGTTGATGAGGCGATTGCCGCAGCCGCGGAATAAGTCGCGGTTGATGTCCAATCAGTAAACGAGTCTTTTCAGGCTGCGGGTGTGCTGCATCCGCAGCCTGATTTTATGTTTCAGAGGTTAGGTATAGAAGGCAGGTGCTATGACTCAAACAGATGCCCAGGCCGCATCACAAAGCCCACCGCGTGATCCGATAGGACAGCACAATATCCTGTGGCGGATCGTGAATTTTTTTCTGGACATTGTTGACCGACTCATGGCGCCCCTGCAAAATCGGCTGGGGGTGCAAAGAATGGCGTATGTTTTTGTGCTGCCCAACTTATTGATTTTTGGCATTTTTATTCTGCTGCCAGTCGTGCTCAATTTCTATTATGCCTTTACCGGCGGAACCAATCTTTTCCCGCAGGATCGGCCCTTTGTCGGCACCGAAAATTTCCAGCAGTTATTTGCCTGTGAAAATTTTTTCGACCCCAATACCTGTGTCCAGGATAACTTTTCACGCGCGGTGACCAACACCGCCATCTTTGTGCTGACGCAGGTGGTTCTGATGGTGCTGATCTCGCTGATTACGGCGCTGGCGTTGAACCGCAATATTCGAGGGCGCGGTTTCTTCCGCAGCGTGTTTTTCTATCCAGTGTTGCTATCACCTGTGGTGGTCGCGCTCATCTGGAAATGGATTTTGCAGCAGGACGGCCTGCTCAATTCGATGATTCTGACACTGGGCGGCGACCGAATTTCATTTCTGCTGAATCGCGATTGGGCGCGTTTCTGGGTGGTGGTCATCAGCGTTTGGTCGTTGATGGGTTTTTATACCCTCATTCTGCTGTCCGGCTTACAGGCGATTCCGGCGGAATTATATGAAGCGGCCTCGATTGATGGGGCGAATGGCTGGCGCACATTCTGGTCAATCACGCTACCGTTATTGATGCCCACGATGATGGTTGTGCTGGTATTAACGTTAATCAGAGCGGTACAGGTGTTTGATGTCGTCTTTGCGTTTACGGGTGGCGGGCCGGGGACAGCGACCCAATACATGGTGCAGTATATTTACAGCACGGGCTTCGCCAACAATACCAAACAGTACGGGCTGGCGGCGGCGGCATCGGTGGTGCTGGCGGTGGTCTTGATGACCTTTACCCTGTTGCAACTGCGGCTGGGTCGTACCAGCACTTTGTCGTGAGGAGGGGATTATGACTACAACAACCCAGTCTCGCGGCAATTTTATCTCCCGAACCAAAGGGCACAATCGTCTGGATATTGCCGATGTTCTGACCTATCTGTATCTGTCGGTCGGCACCATTCTGATGTTTGGCCCGGTGATCTGGCTGGTGATGTCTTCGTTTAAGACCCCGACAGCACTGATCCAATTCCCGCCCACTTTTCTGCCGTATCGTCAGCAGGAAGTAACGGTAGAAGGCTATGACGAACCACTGCAATTGTTTAATGTCACGCTGGAAGATGGCACAGTCCGCGAACTGGCGCAGGTGCGCCGCGTCGGTATTGAAGCCCAGATGGTTGACCCGACCGCGCCCGAAGAGATTATCCGCGTGAATATCAACGCGCGTGAGCCGATTGAATCGGTGAGTTTTTCGCTGGATAATTACATCGAAGGCGTGCAGAAGTTTAACTTTTTGCGCTATCTGTGGAACAGTGTCATCGTGACGGTTCTGGCGACTTTGCTGACCTTGCTGGTCAACAGTATGGCAGCTTTCGCGCTGAGCAAATACAAATTCCGGGGTCGCGATACGATCTTCGTGCTGACGCTGGCGACTTTAATGGTGCCTCTATCGGTCATTCTCATCCCGGTGTTTCTGGTGATTACTGAAATTGGCTGGAATAACAATCTGCTGGGGGTGATTGTGCCGGGTGCAGCGACCCCAACCGGGGTGTTTCTGCTGCGTCAGTACATGCTCACTATCCCCGATGAACTGCTCGAATCCGCGCGGATTGATGGGGCGAGTGAATGGCGCATCTATTTGCAGATTATCCTGCCGTTGTCACGACCGGCGCTGGCGGTGCTGACGATCTTCTCGGTGATGTGGCGCTGGAATGATTTTCTGTGGCCGCTGATCGTGTTGAGTCGTAATGAGTTATTCACTTTGCAGGTCGGCCTGAATTCGTTCCAGGGGGAACTGCTGACTCAGTGGAATCTGATTCTGGCGATGACAGTGTTGACTCTGCTGCCGATCACGATTGTCTTCGCGTTTCTGCAACGTTTTATCACCACCGGGATCGCAACCACAGGCATGAAATGATGGACGCCGGAAATCTGCTCATCGGCCAGACTGGTGGGCCAACTGCTGTGATTAACGCCAGCCTTGCGGGTTTGATCGCTGAGGCACATTCGCAGCCGCAGATTAAACAGATTTATGGCATGCGGCAGGGGATTGAAGGTCTGCTGAAGCATCAGTGGACGGATTTAACACAGCTTCCTGCTGAAACGCTCAATATGCTGGCGCAGACCCCGGCAGCGGCGCTTGGTTCGAGTCGTTACAAAGCGGCTGAGGCCGATTATGAGCGTATGCTGGCGGTGTGTCGCGTGGAGGATGTACGCTATATGGCGCTGATCGGCGGCAATGGCACGATGGCCCTGTGCCAGCATATCGCTGATTTTGCAGCAGCGCAGGGTGATGATCTGCGTGTGATCGGTGTGCCGAAAACCATTGATAACGATCTGACGATGACCGATCATACCCCCGGTTATGGCAGCGCGGCGCGTTTTCTGGCGTGGGCGACGCGTGACACGGGACTCGATCTGGAGTCGATGGTCACGTTTGATGATGTGCTGATTCTGGAAGCGCTGGGGCGTCATACGGGCTGGCTGGCGGCAGCATCGGCGCTGGCGAAGGGTGACCGGGACGAAGCACCGCATCTGGTGTATGTGCCAGAGTTTACATTTGATGAGGCGCAGTTTTTGGATGATGTTCGTCGCATTCACAGCCGCCTGGGTCGCATCTTTATCGTGATTGGCGAAGGCATCCGTGACCACAATGGCACGTTTATTGGCGGGTATAATGCGCCAGTCGATGCGTTAGGCCGCGTCTTATATTCGGCGGCACCCGGCGCAGCGGCCTATCTGGCAGACCGCGTGCGTGAGGCGCTGCATTTGCAGGTGCGCTTTATCCGTCCGAGTCTGATCGGGCGTGATTTCAGCGCGTGTGTCTCGGATGTGGATCGGCGTGAAGCGTGGCAGGTGGGGCAGGCGGCGGTTGATGCTTTGGCTCAAGGCGAAACCGGCTGCATGATTACACTGGAACGCATCTCTGACCAACCCTATCAAATCGAGACAGGCCGCGTACCATTGAGCGCTGTGGCCGGGTCTGAAAAATTACTCCCACCCGAATTTTTTGATCCAAGTGAGTCGATGATTACATCGGCCTTTTTACAATATGCGTCACCCCTGATGGGTGAACCTCTGCCGCCGATGGTGCGGCTGTAAACTGAAAGGCAAAATATGACTGATAGCTATCTTCCTAAAGATTATCTGTTTGATTTAGAAGCATTTTTTCCGCAGCACATTTTTGAAAAAATTACTGAAATCCGCGTGGATGCGCCTGAAATTATTCTTCAGCAAGCGCAACACCGGAAACGCCGTCCGCGCCTGACGACTGATGGCAAGCTGAATATTCTGGCGGCGGATCATCCGGCGCGGGGTGTGACCGCGATTGGCAAAAACGCGATTGTCATGGGCAATCGTCACGAATACCTGGGGCGTATCCTGCGCGTGCTGACCTCGACCACTTTCGATGGTTTTATGAGCACGCACGATATGATTGACGAACTGCTGATCGTCGATTATCTGGTGCAGGAGGCGGGTGGGCCGTCATTTCTGGATAACAAAGTGCTGATCGGCTGTATGCAGCGTGGCGGGGTGTCCGGCGCGGCAGGCGAGATCAATGATCGCTTTACATCCTACACCGCAGAATCACTCGCACGGTTGCGGCTGGATGGGGGTAAAATGCTACTACGCTTTGTGCCGGATGATGAACGCACCTTGCAAACGATGGAATACTGCGCCAACGCCGTCACTGATTTGAATCGCTATAGCATCCCGGCGTTTGTCGAACCGCTGCGGATGGACCATGTCAATGGCAAGTGGGTCAACAAACATACGGCTGAGGAACTGGTGAGAATGGTCGGTATTATGGCTGGCCTCGGCGATTCGTCGTGGAATATGTGGCTGAAAGTGCCGTATTGTGATGATTTTGAGAAAGTGGCGATGGCCACCACCATGCCGCTGATGCTGCTGGGTGGGCCGTCGCAGGAAGACCCGCGCTCGACCTTCCGGGATTTTGTGCAGGGGATGGCCGCTCGGAATAATGTGCGCGGCGTGATGGTGGGGCGCAATGTCTCTTTCCCCGGCGCGGATGACCCGGCAGCGGTGGCTCAGGTGATTGATGATATTGTTCGCAAGGGCATTTCCGCCGATGAGGCGGTTGAAACAACACAATCGTATCGTAATCGTGATCTGGATGTATTAACCCGTTATCTTTAGGAGAGTTGGGCAAATATGGTCAAGCCCCCGAAAATTGTAGTGATTGGCGCTGGTAGCGCTATTTTTGGTTTAGGTTCCCTGGCGACGATGATGCAGTATCCGCGTCTGAAAGGCGCACGGCTGGCCCTGGTGGACACCGACGAACAATCGCTGGAAACCATGACGCGTCTGGCAAACATTATGAATGAGAGCTGGGACGCGCAGATGAAAATCACCAGTTCCACCAACCGGCGCGATGTGCTGCAAGGTGCGGACTTTGTGATTGTGTCGATTCAGGTGGGGCCGCGCGAAACCGTGTGGGAGATGGACTGGAAAATCCCGCTGCGGCATGGCGTGCGTCAGCCCTATGCGGAAAATGGCGGGCCGGGTGCCTTTGCCCATACCGCGCGTAATCTGCCGGTGATTCTGGCGATTGCCCGCGACATGGAAGAATTATGTCCGAATGCATGGTATTTCAATCTGACCAATCCGCTGATCCGGCTGACATGGGCGGTGCGGCGTTACACCAAAATCAAGGTGTTGGGCCTGTGTCATCAATTGTTGTGGGGTTATGCGATGGCCGGAACCATTCTGGCGGATCGCTTTAACATCTCGGTTCCCGATGGCTTCCATGTCCATACCGATGCCGACAATATGCCGAGATTTATCCCGGTGGCACGGGCGGCGATTCAGCATCTGGATATTAAAGCCGCGGGGATTAATCACTTTTCGTGGGTCTATGATATCCGCGATAAGCAAACGGGTGAAGACCTGTACCCGTTACTGCGTGACCGCTGGTTGCATCACTATCGCAAGGATTTTGAACCCCTCAGCCGTGAGATGTTCGAAATTTTCGATATGATGCCGACCGCTGGTGATAGCCATATGTGTGAATTTTTGCCGCTGGTGCATGATCAGATCACCAAGCCGTGGGAAAAATATGACCTGAAGCTGCAAAGCTGGGACGGCAACCGTCGTCGTCGCCAGGAGCGTAAGGCGATTGCGAAGGCAATTGTCGATGGCGAGATGGATGTCAATGAACTGCGTGATGTCTGGCGGCACAATATGCTGGATGAAGGTGTGCCGGAACTGATGGCGGCAATGGTGTTTAATGACAATCATTATCATCAGCAGTTGAATATCCCCAACGAAGGGTCATTGATTCCAAACCTGCCGAGCGATGCCATTATCGAAGTACCGGGGATTGTCTCCGGCATGGGCATTCAGGGTCTGACCTTCCCGGCGCTACCTCAGGGTATTGCCGAGTTGTGCCGTCGTGAACTGGCGCTCAGTTCGCTGACCGTGGATGCGATTGTCCATTCGGATCGCAATCTGGCGTTGCAGGCGCTTCTGCTCGACCCGATGGTGACGGATATTGACACTGCTCGTGCAATTCTGGATGACTTCATGTTTGAGTTTGAGGAATATCTGCCGCAGTTCGCGTGAGTTACGTAGTATTTGTCATAGCCAATATTGCCTCCATCTCAGGAGAATTGTTGCTCAAACACTCGCATGAGCTACCAATTATGCGGGTGTTTGTATCTTTATTGGCTCTTGAAGTTGCTATATTCTAAAGCAGCATAACCCAAACAAAGTATAGTTAAGC